>CAZIGP010000436.1:0-4408 GCA_964538425.1 uncultured Pirellulales bacterium
GATTGGTCTTGTTGGTGGCTGCTTGCTGGCTGCCGCAGTAGTATTGGGTGCCGAGTCGACAGCGTCGCTGCGACGGCTGCGTTACCTCTCGCCGCTGCTTGTATTAGCTTTCGTCGGCTTTCAGTTTTTGCCGAAACTCAATTCGCAAGGTCGCCGCGAAATTAACGAATCATCGCGAAGCTTTTACGGTACGGTACGGATTGTAGAACGAGACAGTGACAATGCTCAACAACATCGAATACAGCTTTATAGTGGCCGTATTGTTCACGGAGTACAGTTTGCTGATGTCGAAAAAAGACAAGAACCTAATGCTTATTTTGGCCGCGAAACCGGCGTGGGCAAAGCATTTGAATTTTATGGCACTAAACCCAATTTGCATGTCGGCATCATCGGCTTGGGTGCAGGTACTATGGCGACCTATGCCCAGCCTGGCCAGCAATTTAGGTTTTATGAGATCAATGCAGAGATGCTACGCGTTGCCAAAAAGTATTTTAGCTACTTAAAAGATTGTCGGGGTGATGTTGATGTTATTATTGGTGACGGTCGACTTTCGCTCGAACGCGAACCTTCACAAAAATTTGATCTGTTAGTACTAGATGCATTTAGCGGCGATGCAGTGCCTACTCATCTGCTAACTCAAGAAGCATTTAGTATTTACTCAAGGCACCTGAATTCTGACGGTACAATTGCTGCAAACATTTCAAATCGATACTTAAATTTAGAGTCAATTGTGTGTAACCTCGGACGCGAATTTGGTTTTGTTCCTCTTCGGTTTTCTTCAACCGGAGATACTTTGTCAGGGAAATTCCCTGCGGAATGGATCATCCTGACTAAAAATAGACAACTCATCGACAATTATTCTGAAGCTGCTGAGCGTGGTAAAAGCATTGATCCAAAAGTGCCTTTTTGGACCGACGACCATAGCAACTTGTTCGAGATCCTAAAATAAATTACCAGTTATAGGCCGTTCTTTCGCAGTAGCTAGGCAAGCTAGACAGCAATCTATCTCCACGTTAGGATGAGCTTCAGCAAACGTTCGTAAACTGCGATCCATCGCCCCCCAACGATGGAGAAATGATGCACCGCCGTTTAAAAATGTCGTGTTCAATACGGGGCGTGGCGCAGCCTGGATTAGCGCGCTTGCTTGGGGTGCAAGAGGTCAGCGGTTCAAATCCGCTCGCCCCGACTTATCAAATCTCTGGTCGACACAACTATTTACGTTGACCTGCCGGCGGTCGGCAGTGCGACCTTGTGACTCACAAAATCGGACAGCTACTGTCCGGTCGAGTCTTTTCACAAGGAGCACTGCAAATGGCGCAGCGTTCGCGCGTCCCGAAATATCGTCGTCACTCTACTGGCCAGGCTTTCGTTGAACATCGTGGCCGTCGCCACTACCTCGGCCAATACGACTCTCCAATAAGCAAACTGCGTTATTCGCGGTTCGTCGCAGAATTGGCCCAAGCGCCAATTGTAGCTGAACAAAGCCTCGGTAAGCCAAGCGATGACATCACAATCAGTGAATTGATTGAGCGCTACTGGCTGTTCGCCCAAACCTACTATCGAAAAGGCGATAGCCCAAGCACGGAACTAAAAGGACTTGAATACGCGCTGTCGCCACTTCAGAACCATGCCACTCTGGAATCGCGCAATTTTGGGCCATTTGCGTTGCCTTCGCCTGAATCTGACCAAGGGCGATGCTGATTCGATGGACGCCAGATTCCACGCCTTGCGGTGAAGCGGAAGCAGCGTCGCCGATCGTTCGCATTAACGGCAAGAGTTTATCAACTTCAAATCCGTATGATTTAAGAAGCTGGACACCGGCATGACAGTCGTCAACGATTGGACCCACTTTTGGGAACACCATCTTCCTTTCGGCGGCTTGGCCAGCAATCGCAGTGGCATTGGCCGCATCGGCGGCCGGCACACACTGGAATTCATGTCCGACCTAAAAATCGTTGCCTTCAATCTTGGTACGCCGAGTTTGGAAACGTCGTATGGAGCCCAAACTTAAGGGTTGATTTTATGGTGAAGATCAAGCACTGCCACCATCACAGCTTCACGGTCAGCGATCTTGACCGGTCGCTGGCGTTCTACCACGAGGTGCTGGGATTGGAAGTGGTGCGCGTTTCCGAGCGATCGAATCTCCCCTCTTACGATCAGATGTTAGGCTACAGCGGCGTCAAACTTCGCGTGGCCCTGTTACGGCATCCCGTGAATGAGTTTTTGCTGGAGCTGTTTCAATACATCAATCCGCCATCCACGCCGCGTGAGTTGCGAAATCACTACGTTGGTTCGTCGCATGTGGCCTTCGAGGTGGAAGATATTGATACCGTCTATTTACAGTTGAAATCAGCCGGCTATGGTGCGATCAACGCTCCGGTGGACATTGTCCGTGACGGCCTGAGCGTGGAAATCTTCCAAGAATTCGCCGACGTAGTGACAAGCTAACCGTACAGGTAGGAATCGACGATGAAATTTGCAGTATTGCGGCATCCGCTTGCGCTGGTCACCGGTGCTGCGGGAGGCATCGGCGCAGCCACCGTCAGGCGATTGGTTGAAGAAGGCTTACGAGTGATAGCACTCGACCGGTCGGAGCCAGCTCTGCTGCAATTGTCGTAATCGTTACCCGCGAAATCCGTGATTGTGTGTGCGTCTGGGATTTGCAGAACACCCTGGATTTGCCACCGCTCGTCGAGCGTCTACTCGCCGAGCATGGGCCCATCTCGTACTTGGTGAACAATGCGGGGGTTTGGCCGGCAGCGCCACTGGCTAGTCTCTCGCTGAAGGCCTGGAATTCTAGTCTGCAGGTCAATCTCACCGCTCCCCTGGTCTGCATGCAATCGGTGATCCCCAGGATGCAGCAGTCTGCCGGCGGGGCCATCGTGAATGTGGCCAGCCGCAATGCGTTTCGATCGAGCACCAAGATGGCCGCCTACGATGCGGCAAAGGCGGGAGTTGTTGCGATGACGCGCACCGCCGCAGGCGAACTTGGGCAGCACAACATTCGCGTTAACGCCATTTGCCCGGGGGTGATTTCTCGATCAAAGAGCCGCTCTTCGAAGCGGCCTATACCCGGCTGATCCCATTGGCACGCTACGGCCAACCCGACGGGATTGCCTCCACGATCGCTTTTTTGCTTTCTGACGAGGCCTCTTACATCACTGGTCAAGCCATCATCGTTGACGGCGGACAAATTGCCTGTCAAGGCAATCGGCGGTTTATGGAAATTCCTGATTTAAAACGCTCGTAGCGCATCTCCAATCCCAAACGCGGACTCGTACCGTAGGCGCGGCGTAAAGTGTTACTGGTTTTTTAAACTCAGCAGATACGCCAGCAGCGCAAGATAGTCCTGCTCGGGTATTTGTTCGATAACGTTGGCCGGCATCGGGGAAAGCGTCGATTGCTTGCGCTCCGTCACCTCAGCCAGTGGCACGCGAATCTGTTCGCCTTTCGCATCGTTGAAGACCAAAGTTTGGCCTTCTTCGCGAAGTCCAAAGCCACTGAGAATGAGGCCTGCATCCGTTTCGACAGTCACGGTGCGAAAGGCAACATCGACATTTCGATTGGGGTCGAGCGTATCTTCCAGCAGCCGGTCGAGGCCGCGGTTGCCAATGCCATCGAGTGCCGGACCGATATTTTTCCCTACGGCGCCGATGCGGTGACAATTGGCACAGACGCTTTTGGCAAAAACGGTGCGTCCGACTTCGATATCATAGTGACCGGACAAAAAACTTGCGCGCCGCTGGGCAATGAGTTTGACGATCCGACTATCTGCAGGGGCAAGGTTCGCTGTCAATTCCGCGACTTGCTGATCGACATCGCGCAATCCAGAAGCCCGAAGACGATCGAGAACGGTAGCTTCGCGCAGGAGGGTTGCTGAAGCTCGGCCCTCGCGAATTTCTTGAAGCAAGGCCACGGCCGACTCCTGATTTCCGGCCACAGCGGCGGCAATCAGCATGGCGATCGATTCCGGGGCGTTCTTTAATTGGGCCAGCAGCACACGGCGGGCATCAGGCCGGTCGCTCCGACCCAGTTGCTGAGCGGCTTGCTCGCGCGCGGTGATCGGCAAATTTGCATCCGACAACACCGTGGCAAGTGGTGCAATCGCTTGTTCGGGCGACAGCGCCATGAGTGCCTCCATGGCGGCCAAGCGGTCGGTGAGCTGAAAGTTTGTAGACTGGGCGGCACTAAAGATCTCGGCACGGAGCGAATTCAATTTAAATTGAGCTGCGATTCGATATAACTCGCCGTCTTTGCCCACGGGATCGTTGGGCACGCCAATCACGGCAGGTTCAAAACGAGCCACCGCAAGCCATGCGTAACCGTTGGTATCGGTCGTGCCATCCACCACTTCGAGAAAGCCTTGCTTACCGGCATATTCGTCCAATTTCCATTCGAATCGCTGTGC
>CAZIGP010000436.1:4418-4698 GCA_964538425.1 uncultured Pirellulales bacterium
CGCGGCGGGTAACTGCGCGCAATTTCAGTGCCGTCTTCAAGCAGGAGCCTGACATAATTGAGTTTGCGGTCGGCCCCTTCGGGCGGCCCATTATGACCGCACATCCAATAACTCAGCTTCGCAGGAATTTCAAACACCGGGCTACGGAGAACTCCCCCTAAACATTCGCCGTTTTCCGGAAGAGAACTGATTGTCAAAACAGGAGGATTACCATCGACGCAAGAGCGTTGCTGGAGAACCCAGGGGCTTTGCGTAGCCTGAGTGTCTGCCAGTGGAATGT
>CAZIGP010000437.1:0-4692 GCA_964538425.1 uncultured Pirellulales bacterium
TGATGGAAGAAGTGGGAGAGCTGGCCTCCGCTTTACGCAACGGCACACACGATGAGCGCCTTGGCGAATTTGCCGATGTGCTAGCATGGCTGGCGACAATTGCCAACGTCGCCGGTGTCGATTTGACCGAGGCCGTGGCCAAAAAATATGGTTCCGGCTGTCCTGGCTGTGGCAACTTTGTTTGCACCTGCGCTGATGCAGAAAAACCATGAATGTAAAAGTGAAGAAGAGCCGAGATTCAATTTTGCTCTTGTCTCGAACTGCCATATCGGTGAAGATTCCATCCCCAGATTCCAGGGATTAGGTATCTGGTTTACGGTTCCCGCCGTGATTGCGTGGTTGGCTGGCTGGTTTTGCACTGGTCTGTCACAACCGACGTTCGGCAAGGATGCCGACGTTTCGGATGCCGCATGCCGCGCGCTTCAAGAGTGCGCTCCCTGGATTCACCACACCATCCACGGAGGGAGCGCATGGATCTCATGCACCTGGCGGCGGCGATTTTGCTTGTTTCAAGCCCCGGCGAAACGGTGTTGCTCGATTTTCGAGCCGATTACTGTGGCCCTTGCCGCCAGATGGATCCCATCATTGGCCAGTTTGCTTCCGAAGGTTATCCGGTTCGTAAGGTCAACATTGATGAGCCCCAGAATCAGGCGCTAGCGAGTAAGTTCGGTGTTCAAGGCATTCCTTGCTTTGTGCTACTTGTCGATGGCAAAGAAGTCGATCGGGTGGTGGGGGCAACCGATCGTTCTGAAATTGAAAAATTGTTTCGCAAAGCAGGTTTGGAACCAGGCGCAAAATCGGTGCGTGGACAATCCCCGGAAACTTCAAAACCGCAACTGCAGGCAGTGCCGTTTCCATCGAGCGATCAAGCAGACCGGCTCACCCAACATGAAAACGAATCACCCGTACGTCTGCAACCACCGCCAAAAGCTACTGGCGGCCAATACGATCATCTCATTCGAGCTAGCGTGCGTCTGAGAATTGAGGACGAGAAAGGCAGTTCACGCGGTTCAGGCACCATCATCGATGCTCGCGAAGGTGAAGCCTTGATTCTTACTTGTGGTCACGTTTTCCGTGATGCCGCTAAGGATGGACAGATTGTAGTCGATTTCTTTGGCCCTGGCGCACCACAAGGATTACCAGGCAAGCTTGTAGCTTACGATCTGAAATCAGACGTGGGATTGCTCAGCGTGGCAACGAATTACCCGGTTTCTGTGGCCCATTTGGCACCGTCGAGTGTGAATTTGAAACGCGGTGACGCAGTCATTAGTGTCGGCTGCGATGGCGGTGCTGATGCTACCGCACGAGAAACGCAAGTTACTTCGATCAATCGCTACGTCGAACCAAAAGCCAACATTCAAGTGGCCTTTCAACCTGTGCAAGGCCGCAGTGGCGGCGGCTTATTCACGCCTGAAGGTTGGGTAGTAGGAGTATGCAACGCAGCCGATCCACAAGACAACGAAGGCTTGTTCGCCGGTTTGCCCGTCGTGCAAGAGGAACTCGATAAGCTAGGTCTCTCGTTCGTCTATCGCGATATGCCGACAGGACAGCATGCGGTGGCCGATGGACGACTGCAGGCAGAAATCAGAAATCAGGAGTCAGGAATCCGAAGTCGGGAATCAATGGTTAGTCCACCCAAAGTGGCGACCCGATCCTCCTTGGCACATGAGAGAACCGTTAGCAACACATTAAGCGTTGATGAGCAAGCAGCTCTTGAAATGCTGCATGCTAAGTCAGAAGAAGCCGAAGTCGTGTGCATTATTCGGCCGAAAGGAAATCCTAACGCCAAAAGTGAAATCATTGTGCTTGATCGCACGTCGCCTGATTTCGTCAAGCAATTATCGAGCGGCCGAGAACCACGCGGTCAGCAGCGGCTGACATCGCTCGAATCATCGAATTTTGATTCGCGGTTAACACAGTCGGAGATTCGACAACCGCTGCCATCGACTTCCAGCCCATCACGTTCTAGCGAAGTCAAGTCGTTCAAGATTCAACCGTGGTGGACTGAAGGACTGAAATAATCAAGACATTCTCTTTCTAGCTAATTTCACCGGCATCTTGTTTCTGCTAGGGTATGAAGAACTTGTCGCCCACAAGTTTTCTCTCGATCTAGCATTTTTCTGGAGCCGCCGATGGAACGTCTGATTAGCGCGCTGGGCTTGTTCGTAATGATTTTCTTGGCCTGGTTGATGAGTTCTTATAAGCGCCGGGTTAGCATGCGAGTGGTAGTTGGCGCACTGCTGTTGCAATTTACATTTGGCGCATTGATTTTAAAGACACCATTTGGCCATTGGTTCTTTGAAAAAATGGGCTTCGCGTTTAATAAGTTTCTGGACTGTGTAAATGCCGGTTCGTTTTTTGTTTTCGGGGAAAAATATCAAGATTTTTATTTTGCTTTTAAAATTTTGCCGACGATTATTTTCTTTTCGTCTTTCATGGCAATGTTGTATTACATTGGCCTGATGCAATGGATCGTCACTTGGTCTGGCTGGTTAATGCAAAAGACGCTGGGCACCAGTGGGGCAGAAAGCCTTTCGGCGGCCGCCAATATTTTTCTTGGTCAGACGGAGGCTCCGCTCGTAGTTCGTCCGTATGTAGCCACAATGACTAAATCGGAATTGATGGCGGTTATGGTGCCAGGGTTTGGCTCAACAGCCGGTGGCGTGTTGGCAGCTTATGTGGGCTTCGGTGTTGAAGCCGGACACTTAATTACCGCTTCCGTGATGTCAGCACCTGCTGGATTATTGCTCGCTAAAGTAATCTTGCCTGAAACCGAACATCCACGGACCACAGGTGATATCAAGATTGAAGTAGCGGCTGAAAATACTGGCGTGAATATTATGGAGGCTGCGGCGATCGGCGCTACTGAGGGAATGAAATTAGCAATTAACGTTGCTGCCATGCTGATTGCATTTTTAGGTTTAATTGCATTAGTTGACCTATTGGTCGGCGGAGTAGGAAATCTATTTGGTCAACAATGGTCTTTGGCCGCAGGGCTGAGCTATGTATTTGCTCCGTTAGCTTGGATCATGGGAATCCCTGCCGATGATTGCTTGCCGTCAGGACGCCTGTTAGGAACGAGAATGGTCGCCAATGAATTCATTGCTTACAAAGAATTTTCTTTGTGGCTGAAACCCGATTCTCCGGTCGAATTATCTGAGCGAGCGAAGGTTATTCTGACTTACGCCCTTAGCGGTTTTGCCAATTTTGGCTCTATTGGTATTCAAATTGGCGGTATTGGAGCAATGGCTCCCCAGCGACAAGGGGATTTAGCTCGCCTCGGCTTACGCGCGATGCTGGGTGGAACATTGGCCACCTTCATGACAGCCTGCATCGCGGGGATTTTGATTTGAGCGGATTACTCAAGTTCTTCCAGCCACAATCGCAGCTCGTTTTCGTACTCGCTTGCAAGCCCGCCTACGATAAGTTGACGTAGGAAACTTGCCGCCCCTTCTTTTACAAGGTCGGCCGCTTCGGCACTAGGAAAGCGACGGATTGGATCGGGAGCAATCATACCACGGCAGAAGTTCATGAGCAGTTCGTTGCAAGTAACTTCGGCTGGTAATAGCGTAGGCAGTTTTTGCGCTAGCGAGCGTTTCGCTTCGAGCAAGTCTTTATAGGTTGTCATGCCCGCAAAGGGTGAGCGACCGGCAAGCATTTCGATCAGCACATAGCCTAAACTTGCCAAATCGGAACGCGCCGAATAGTCGCCTCCTTCCAGCACTTCGGGGGCGGCATACGTCGGCGTGCAAGTACGGTTTGGCGGCATGCAGTCGAGTGCAATCGCCGAACCCATATCGACGATCTTCGCATTGCCGGTGCGCTTTAACATGATGTTCGATGGCTTAATGTCGCCATGCACAATATTATCGCGATGTAGTGCTGCCAGCGCGGCAAGGCAATCTCGAACGATGCTCACCGCAATGCCGGGCTTTAATCGCGGCTGCATGGGTCCGCCGGTGATAACGACGTTGTTCAAATACGCCCAGCGTTTGTCGTTGACTCGCTGGCGAACATGATCGAACATGCTACGGGTCAGTAGTTGACTCAAGTCGTAGCCATCGATCCATTCCATTTCCATCAAGCGAATGCGATTGCGATCAACACAGTTATGCACATCGAGCAAATTATCTTGTTGAATTTGTGCAATGCGAGCCGCAACACCCGCGATGCGCCCCATCGCTTCGTCATAACTACGTGCATCTTCGTAGCGCTCTGGGGAAAAGATTTTTACGGCAACCGGCAAAGTGAATCCGTCTGTACCGCGCCGCTGACTAAGATACACGACGCCCTGCCCTCCGGCGCCAAGCATTTTGTGCAAGTGCAAGTGCTCAGTCCAGCTCATCCGCTGATCGTCGACCAGCCGATTGTAGCGTTCCAACAGATCGTCGTTACTACGCTGAACAGCGTGTCCGCCGTGAGTAATCGTCAGACGGTTGTCGAGTAAAAAGGTGGTATTCATAGATGCAAGGTGCAGTGCTGTGTGTGGTGTCATCAATCCATTGACTAAGTGCTATTTTAAATTGCAGGGTATGCTCAAGGGAAGGCGGACTCTGCCCATCTCCGGATTTCTGCATATTGAAAGTTGTAGGAATTGACGGTAAATACGCACGATAGCAACCAACTGTGGGCTGTGAAATTCCTCCTTTTTGACATCAGGCATTTTTAGGCAGTATCCGGTCAACATGCCAA
>CAZIGP010000438.1:0-4688 GCA_964538425.1 uncultured Pirellulales bacterium
CGCCAACACCCCGCGCGACGCCATCAGCCGTATCGAAACGATGATTACGATGGCTGGTTTCGAATTGCCGCTAAAAGCCATGCGACAACAAATCGCTAGCTCTGTCGACTTAATTATTCAGGCCAACCGTTTGCAAGGTGGCGTAAGAAAGATTACACACATCACCGAAATTGTCGGTATGGAACAAGATACGATTGTCATGCAAGACATCTATCACTATTGCCAAGATGGGATCGATGAAACGGGTCGTGCGGTCGGCCGATTCGAGGCGACAGGAATTCGACCTACCTTCATGGACCATTTAGAGCAAGCGGGGGTACGCCTTCCCGCCAGCGCGTTCCGTCAACGTACGATGTTACAAGATTAGGAGTTGTTGCTCGTAGATTAGATTCTAGGGCATTCAAATATTTCCAAAAACTAACAATCCATGTCCCCGTTACTGATATCTATCGCCGCATTTTTTGGTGTAGCAGCCTTAGTGGGTGCTGTGGCAATCATGCTGCGCGGTAATGAAAGCTCGCGAGCCGAAGAACGATTGGCTTTTATCACGGCAGGAAAAGCCAGCGGCGCAAAAGCCAATATCGCCGATAGCAGCGTTTTATCTCAACCGCTGGATGCCACCCAAGGAATCATCGCAGAATTTTTCGCGAAGTTTCGTAACCTCAGTTTGTTGTTCGAGCAAGCCGATACGACGCTAACGCCGTTTAAATTTTTTATTATCACCGTCGGAATGAGTGCCGCGGGTGCCGTGATTGGTGCGGCAGCGCAGGTGAATGCGGCAATCATTCCAGTGTTTGCAATATTGACCGGAAGTTTGCCCCTGTTTTGGCTCATTTTCCGTCGCCGCAGACGCTTGCGAATGTTTGCGAAGCAACTTCCCGATGCTCTGGAATTGATGGCTCGCGCCTTGCGTGCCGGCCATAGCCTTTCCGCTGGATTTAACTTGGTGTCGGAAGAAATGTCAGAGCCGATCAGTGTGGAATTCAATCGCGTACATGAAGAGCAAAACTTAGGTATTCCGTTGGACGAAGCCCTGCAGGGGATTACTGAACGTGTACCGAACTTAGATTTACGATTTTTTGCCACAGCCGTGATTCTGCAGCGACAGACTGGTGGTGATTTGGCAGAAATTCTCGATAAGATCGGCCGACTTATTCGAGAGCGATTTCAAATTTGGGGACAAGTGCAAGCGCTCACTGGTGAAGGTCGACTATCTGGCATTGTGCTATTGGCGTTACCGCCGATGTTGTTCCTCGCCGTATGGTATTTGAATCCCGACTATGTGATGGTGCTCTTCACCGATCCGATGGGTAAAAAAATGCTAGCGGGTGGTGTTATCATGCAAATCCTTGGTGCGCTAGTGATTCGGAAAATTGTAAATATCAAAGTTTAGGAATGCAAAAAACAAAACGCAAAGGCTAAACACTCCCACGAATGATATCGAGATTGTTGCCTTCGTTTTGCTTTTAAAACATTATGAATAACGCATCTATCATCATCGCCGCCACGCTCATTAGCTGGGAAAAGTTGGTGCCGTTTGCCGTGTTCGGTCTGTTTGCCGTCGCGGCGTTTTATATGTTGGAGATGGTTGCCGGCAAACCGACAAGAATTCACGAACGGCTCGATGAATTGAAGAATCCGCTTGTTCGCCGACGCGACAACGCTGCAGCGAAGGGGAAAAAAGCCGACGCTATGTCGAAGGTGCTCGAGAAAGCATCGCCAATGCTCTCGAAGCCACTGCTGCCTAAAAGTGAGGGAGAAACCAGCAAACTTAAGCAGAAGCTATCACAGGCCGGTTTTCGCGGCGACGGTGCTGCGACCGTCTTTTTAAGCTTGAAGTTTGCCGGATTAATTCTCGGTTTGTTCGCTGGAGGCGGTGGCACGCTGGTTTTTTTTGGTGCCGGCCAAGACGCGCTGATGTACACCGTTTTCATCGCGGCATTTCTCTTTTACCTGCCCGACATTGTCGTAATGCTCATTGGCCGTAGTCGCAAACAACAAATTTTTCTCGGTTTACCCGATGCACTCGATTTGCTCGTCGTTTGCGTTGAAGCCGGCTTAGGCCTCGATCAAGCCATGCGTAAAGTGGCTGAAGAAATGAAGCGCACGGCGCGAATTATTTCGGAAGAATTTTCTCTCTGCAATTTTCACCTGCAGATGGGTAAAGCACGGAACGAAGTCTTGCATGATCTAGGCGAGCGTACGGGCGTCGATGATTTACGAAGTTTGGCCGCCATTTTGATTCAAGCTGATAAATTTGGCTCGAGTGTAGCGCAAGCTTTACGCGTACAAAGCGATTCGATGCGTACCCGCAGACGGCAACTCGCTGAAGAGAAAGCAGCGAAAACTGCCGTAAAGCTTATCTTCCCGCTAGTAATTTTTATCTTTCCCGGCATTTTCGTCGTGCTGGTTGGCCCTGCCGCCATCACCATGGTTCGTGAAATGTTCCCCGCGATGACCGGCCAGTAGACGATAAATAGTAATGTCTACGTGCTAGCGGGGAAGCTGAAGGCTAGATTCCCATGCAGCACGATGTAAATCATTACTTGACCAGCATCTGAAGCCTGCAATCTGCCTGTTAAAATCTGCCGGTTATTCTGCGAATAACGATTGCACTTTGCTGTGCGGAGTATGCAGCGTATGCGTGCCGATACGGCATGATGGTGGGCTGCCTTACTAAGCCTTGAGGTTGGCCCTGGCTTTATTTAGGCCAGCCTTTTGGCTGTTGTTCGATTCTGCAGGAGATGCTCACGTGTCACGCCGCATAGTGCTAGCATTGACCCTTTGGTCCGCTACTCTTACTCCTGTCATCGGGGCCGATTGGTTCTCCAACGGTTGGCATAACTTTTGGACCGATTGGCATCGTAATAACTGTTGGCCAGAACCGTTCGTGTATCCGGACCGCGCCAGTGTTTGGGCGGTTATGGATGCTCAAGCGGCTAAAGGTTGGCAGTTGCAGAATCTCCTCGGCCCAGCTCACTTCGAAGCGGATAATGAAAAGCTGTCTCCTGCGGGAATGGCGAAGCTTCGCAACATCCTAACGCTAAATCCGACCAATTACCGCACAGTATTCGTCGAGCAGGCTTGGTCTGAAGAAACTACTGCAAAACGCCTGGATGCCACTCAACAAGCTGTGGCCAAAATAGTGCAAGGCCCATTACCTGAGGTGCTTGTCTCTGACATTCGCTTCATTGGTACTCCAGCAGACTACGTGAATGCGGTGAACACAAAATGGATGCAGAATCTGCCGGATCCAAAACTGCCGCCACCGCAAACGATCGACAATGGTGGAACGTCGAATTAGTGCAGCTTTCAGTTGGTGCCTGAGTCGCCAATCGGGGCAATATCGCGAGCAAGCCTCGCCAGCCGTCGCAAGATCGAGTTAAACCGTTCTAAAACGGCCTGGCGACTTGCAAATTGGCGATGCTCAACAAACACCCACTGTAGCCAGTTGACTCCCGATAGTAGTACTGTGGTTTGATCGTAAATGCTCACGAAACGACGTTCGACATCTGTCAACGGACGAATTTGTTCATAGGCTTTCAAGCCATTCTCCCAAAGCGGTGCTTCGTCGAAAGCCATACTTCCCAGTAGCCGGGCGATATCGCACGCAACACTATCAAGCTTCATTGAACCGAAATCGATGATGCCACTGACCGAGTCGCCTACAAACAATACGTGGTCGCGATGAATATCGCGGATGCAAGGCTGGATCGGTACACGCGTGTTTAAAGCGTGGTGTAACTTTTCATTCACAACAACGGCTATCTGACTAAAAAAGTCGAGTAGCGTCGTAGACCGCTCAGCTAATTCAGGCCACGCTTGATGCTGTAAATTAATTTGCCGCTGTAGCTGATCGATTCCTCCTTGGATGAGTTTCTTTAACAGTTCGGTACGGTGGATCAAACCCGGAGCGTTGCCTTGGTTTTGAATCTTTTGGACCTGGCTGGCTGCTAGGTGAAATTTGGCCAAGGCAGCAGTTGCCGCCGTTATTCTTAGGGGTGAACTAGTGTTCTGAGTATTTTGTTGATCCGCTTCGCCGGGCAGCCAAGGAGTAAGTTCCCAAAGGTGATCTTGATGCTCGACAACGGTTTGGCGTTGAGAAGTCAGAACCGGCAAAGGGATGGATGGAAATCCTGCGGCATAAATATCGGCCAAATTTCCATGAATCCAGCGAAGCTGGGCTAGATCGGGATACTCCGTTGGCCAGCGTCGTAAGCAGAGCAAACCCTGCTTAGTTTCCAGTTTCCATAGTCTGGAACCGCTGAAACCACTGTTAACCGCGGCTTGAACACGGAACGGCCGGCAGTCATCGGAATAAACGGCCAAAACCGAGGCAAAATCTGGTTCCATGGCTTGCATGGCGTGAATACTTTAGCGACGCGTGATTATCATAGAATTATGGTCTATCGATACGATCGAGACCAATTCGCATGGCAAGAATCGAACAGGCTTTTCAGCTTTAACTGCTGAACTCGAGTGTTTGAGCCATGCGATTAAGGCATTGGTACCGCTAGTTCATAGAACTGACAAGGTGCTAGTGGCGTATTCCAGGGAGGGTGCGGTATATTTACGGATTGATCGGACTACCCACCTGATTGCCAAGCCTCCTGCCGGCAAAACCCAGATTTCCTTTTGTCTTTTGGATCGAGGAGTTGATTGATGCGCATTCGCATTGCCTTTGCACG
>CAZIGP010000439.1:0-4270 GCA_964538425.1 uncultured Pirellulales bacterium
TTCAGCGAACCGTCAACCAAATGTTGCTTGAGCGGTGAATCCACGTCGCTGGGGTTGATTCGCTGCCAATCGATCGTCTCTAACATTTTTGATCGTGTATTATCGGATTCGTGTAGCAGAGGCAGCACGATCGTTTGGTCGGAAAACGTCAAGCCGCCACTCGGGGGCAAGCCGGCATAATAAGACAATCGCGCCCAGCATGCCGATTCGCCGGTGCGCTGATTAATTTGGGTAAAACTGCGGCCACGCAAACGAACTTGCAATCCATCGGCCACGAGTGAGTAAATGAGTAAGCCACCGGTAATTAAGGTCGCAAAGAGGGGTACACTAAATACCAACATGTTCAGCTTGCCGGCTCTGCGCAGCAAGTAGTAATTCACCGGCCCGATGATTAACACGAATAGCGTGATAAGCACTTGAAACATGGTGACCGGCGCGGCACCGACGCCGGGAATTAAAAAATTCCAAAAGTCACGGTTTTCGCGCGTCAGCGAAACACCATAGCGTTGAAACCATTGCCAGCGCTCCGACCCTAGGGTGTTATAGAGCCAAGTCCAAGGAAAATTATCGCTTTTGAAATTATCGTCGGAGCGAATGGCGGCCAACATGCCGTCGCCATAAGGCCGAATGACAAATTCTAATTCGTCGAATTTTTTGGACGGCGTAGTTCCAGCAGGTTGACTTGCATTTCCTTCTGGTGTTGTTGGGACTTGCGGAGGAGTGGTAACGCCATTCAACGTCAAATCGCGGGTTGCTTCTGCCGGCCAGATCCAGCCGCGCTGGCTTTTTGGCAACCCCATTTCGATTTCACCGGTATACGTCGGCTGCGTTGCCATGGTGGTTAACTGCTCGGAAGCCTTGGTGAGCGATGCTACTTCATCGAGTTGTTCCCATTGATTGCCGACTCCGTAAACTATCAGACTGCCACCGCCCGAAAGCCAGCTTTGAATTGCTTTCCATTGTGCAGGATGCTGGTTGACCAAGACTTTTAATTGGTCGAGCGACGTTAGTACCATGTCGATGCTGCTGTAGTCGATCCAGCGAGTTGGCAGATCGGCAAGATTTGCAATTCCTCCGGTCGCGAAGCCCGCATGAGCACTAATCGGGCTTCTTTGAGGGCTTGGCGTAGCTGGCGCTTTCCAGCCTACAAACAGCACCATATCTTCGGTTTGACCAAAGATCGTCAAATGATTGGCAGAGATTTGCCCCAAACCGCTCAACACTAACATGGAAGGAGGCGCCCCGTCGCCAAAATACGAACGGCTACCTCCCAAAAAATTTTGGCCTACGGAGGATAACTGCTCTAGATTCTGTCCATTTTCGCTCACTTTCCACTCAAAGGAGTTCCACGAGCTGCGTTGCGGCACCGAAATAATGGATTTTGCTGAAGAAGAACCGGCCGGAATTTCAACAATTTGTGTGACTTCGAAGTCTCCAAAGTACCACGTATCGGTACGAATTTGGATCTTCAATACACGGTCGGCTGTCAGTGGCCCTGTGGTTGATTGGAACTCAAAGGTGACGGGACGGTAACCACAAGCTTCAACCCAAGAGGTATCAACCGTCAGAGTGAGCCCTGTGTTATTTGTTTTCTGAGGCCCGAGGATCGGATAATAATAAATACTGCCGGTTGCGCCTCGGATCGATGAGGGTTGAAGCGCAAGAGCTAACGCGAAGAAAAGGACCGCGAGTGTGGAAGAATTTGCCGGAGAAGTCGTGCGATTGGCCGGAACTGGATGATTTTTTTTTCGCGACTGCCGCACTTCGGCCATGCGTGCGACAAGCAATGCCACGACAAACAGCAAGGCATACACTAGTAAGGCAACCACCAGCATTGCCAGCGCGACGATGATGCCGCCTGCCCAGGCTTTGCCACGAAGCGCTTGCGAACCTACCAGTGACGCTAATGCCAGCACCGCGGTCGCGGCCAAAATCCAGCGTATTGAAAATTGCGGAATCAGCGGTCGTTGCGGTTCGTTCATGACACTGATTGTGCCAAGTTTGCCGTGGAAAAGCAAAAGCATTCGGCTGCGGAAGGTATCTCGCCTGACCACCGCTAGCCTGCAAAGTTATTCGGCGAAATGCTACGAAGCTTGGGTTGCCGCTTCCATAATTTTTTGCTCGGTCGCTTCGGCGCGGTGAAATTCGCCGGTGAGTCGGCCTTCGCAGAGCACAAGAATTCTGTCACACAGCGTGAGCAATTCGGGCAATTCGCTGCTGGTGACTATGACACCTAATCCTTCGCGACAGAGGCTGTCGATAAGTCGATAGAGTTCCGCTTTGGCCCCGACATCTACGCCGCGCGTGGGATCGTCGAGCAATAAAACCCGTGGTTTGGTGAGCAGCCAGCGACCGATGATGCACTTTTGCTGATTGCCACCGCTGAGGCTAGTGATCGCCGCTTGTTGGCTCGATGTTTTGACGGCAAGCTGAGAAATGGTATTGCTTGCAACCGTTTGCTCTTGGCGGCGGCGGATCATGCCTCGACTGGCGATTTCGCGCAACGAGCAAAGCGTAATATTCTCGCCCACACTCAGATGCGAAAATAAGCCGAGTCGCTTACGATCTTCGGTGACGAGTGCTACTCCGGCGGCACGCGCTGTGGCAGGATGGTCGAATTTGACAGCTCGGCCTTCAAGCAGAATTTCGCCTTGGGGCGGCTGGCTACTCGCGCCGAACAGGCATTCGAGCAATTCGGTGCGACCGGCGCCCATTAATCCTGCGATGCCGACAATCTCGCCACGACGGACTGTGAGATTGATATCTTTCAATCGCCAACCGCGGGCGTGCCCTGGCCATGCTAGTGACAGGTTGCGCAGTTCCAATACCGGCTCGCCAGCATGGCGATTGGCGCCGATGTGCGTATTTTCAATTTCTCTCCCGACCATTAAGTGTGTGACTTCTCGCGGGTTTGTTTCGCTTCGCGCTACCGTTTTCACTAACTTTCCATCGCGCAGCACGGTGATGCGGTCGGCAAGGCGAAATACTTCATCCATCTTGTGCGAAATATAGAGGATTGTCACGCCGCGCTGTCGCAAGCGGGCAATCACTCGATCGAGCCTGGCCACTTCGGCTTCTGTGAGCGCGCTGGTCGGTTCATCCATGATGAGAATATCTGACTTCAGCGATAATGCTTTGGCAATTTCGATCAACTGTTGGTCACCGACTCGCAACGCACCAACCAACTGCCGGGGTGAAATTTGACATTCGAGTTCGGAGAGGAGTGAAGCCGCTTCACACTGCATGGCGTGGTTATCAAGCAGGCCGAATCGGTTGTGCCGTTCTCGGCCAAGAAAGATATTTGCCGCCACCGAAAGTTGTTCTACTAGATTCAACTCTTGATGGATAATGCTGACGCCGGCCGCTTCAGCATCGCGCGTGCCGGTGAACCGAACTGGTGTGCCGCGCAGTCGTAGCTGGCCATCGAACTCGCCGATTACCCCGGCGATAATTTTCATCAGCGTGCTTTTACCGGCCCCGTTTTCACCGACAATTGCGTGCAACTCACCGGCTGCGATGTCAATTGAAACGCCATCGAGCGCCGTTACGCCAGGAAAGCGTTTCGTGATGTGGTCGAGGGAGATGAGCATAAACAGCAACTGAGGAATTCGCCTGGAAATAAATCTGGAAATAAATATTGCCAGCCGATCGTAGGAAGGGGTCCATTTTATCGTGTGAACAATGATTGCAAATTGCTACCGATCATGGATTTTTCAATCGCTTTTTGCGCGATTTTCTAGAAAAGTGCTATGCCTAAGAAAAATCCCGGCCATCTTTGTCTGTTATCCGCAGTTTCCAGGCGATATAATGAAATTCCTGCCTTTATTACCCATCGTGAAGCCGTAACGGGTTATCAAATGACGTTCTCTCGGAGCAGATTTGGCATGCCATTTCCAAATCGTCGAATGCTTTCCTGGAGCTTAGAAGTTGGCCTTGTTTTAGCGATCGTCTATATGTTGCCGATGGCTGCATTTGCCGCCAAGGCGAAGATTGACTTCAATCGCGACATTCGGCCGATTCTTTCCAATAAATGCTTTCGTTGCCATGGGCCGGATTCAGGCACTCGGGAAGCCGAGCTGCGGTTAGACCGTGAACAAGATGCCAAAGCGAATCGAGATGGGCATCCTGTTATTGTGCCTGGCAAGATCGATGAAAGCGAGTTGATCCGCCGGATACTAAGCGAAGACGAAAGCGAGCGGATGCCGCCCAAAGAAACTGGCAAAGAAGTAACGGCCGAGGAGGTTGCCAAACTTAAACGTTGGATTGCCGA
>CAZIGP010000439.1:4280-4685 GCA_964538425.1 uncultured Pirellulales bacterium
TTAGAAGGCGAAAATCTCAAACCTGCAGCCGATGCCGACAAGATAACACTCATCCGCCGGCTGTCGATCGATTTAACGGGTTTGCCGCCTACGCCTGCTGAAGTGGATACGTTTTTGAAAGACAATTCACCAGATGCTTACGAGAAACTTATCGATCGATTGTTGGCATCACCTCATTTCGGCGAACGGATGGCAATCTATTGGCTCGACTTGGTGCGTTATGCCGATACGGTTGGTTATCACGGCGACCAAGAACACTGTATCTCGCCATATCGCGATTATGTGATCAATGCTTTCAACGCTAACATGCCATTCGATCGCTTTACACGCGAGCAATTAGCCGGAGATCAGCTGTCAGAGCCTACCATCGAACAAAAAATCGCCACCGGTTACAACCGTGTGCTG
>CAZIGP010000440.1:0-2799 GCA_964538425.1 uncultured Pirellulales bacterium
AAGTCGCGCGGATTCCCCGGCTCGCACAAAACACCGCCGCCAGTGTGTTCGATCTTTTCAGGATATACCCCATGAGCGGGTACTACTACCGGCACACCTTTAGCCAGCGCTTCAAGGTCCGAAATGCCTTTGCTTTCTTGATACGTGGTGGGCACGCTCATGATGTCGAGTGATTGGAGAAACGCGATTTTTTGATTGCGATCTAACTCACCGACATATTCAAAACGATCTTGCAACTGCAACTCCTCAACGCGACGGATGAGGGTCTGATAATACGCTTCATCGCCCGACGACTTGTAACCAGCAACTTTTAATTTCAGCGGCGGAAGGGAAGCATCTGCACATAACTGTGAAAATGCCTCGATCAGCAAATGTGGACCTTTTTCGGGCGCGATGCGGCCAAAATAACCAATCGTAAACGGCCGATCGATGTTTCGTGGTGGCTTCATCCCATGACCATCAAGATGCAAGCCATGGCGGATGACTTCAATGCGATGGCGATCCATGCCAAAGTAACATGCAGAAAAGTCGGCGAAATAATGGTTATAAGCGACGAACTTGTCTGTTTGTTTGGCAAGATCTCGTAGCAGCTCTCGAGATCGGCTGTAGTGTGGCTCTTGAAGCTGTTCCAGAAACAAATCTTCGCCCGCTAAGCCACACACGATAGGAACATTGAGGCGACGTTTTAAAGCAGGTACTACGCCCAGCAGCAGCGCATTGGAAAGGTGAATTACATCGGGTCTGGCCTCGGTTTCAAGCCAACGAACTAGCTTTTCAATCTCTTTTCGCTGCCGGCCGTGTTCGCCTTCCAACGTGGAAACGGTCAGTGGGCCAAGTTTAGCCGCTTCCATACCGGCGCTGCGCTCGGCGAGCCATTTCAGTAGGCGTGGCGAATCAAGCAATCTATCAAAAAACCAAGGCGTGTGCCGGAACAGCGCCGATTGCTGTTGTAAGTAAACATTGACGCCACCAAAAAAAATACGCTGAATGCTAACATCTTCTTCATCGGTTCGCAGCGGAGTGTAGGCCGGCGTGAGCAGTACGTTCTCGCCAAGTTGCGAAAGCGCTTTAGCAAGCGTGTTATCGTGCAAACATGACCCACAATAACGTGAAGCAGCGCCGGCAGAGAAATAGACGATTTTCAAGATGGTGTTGGCAAACTATTGGATCAACTACTAAATGAAGCATTTTCTAATTTGCTCTCATCCGTTCACTCGCTCACCGGTTCATCTTTCCTCCGGCGTTACAATCTCTAGCAATTCTACGCCAGGTTCGCCATTGCAGTGAATAATGGCCGTACGGCCGTAGGTAATTTGCTGCGGTGAAATGTTGAACAATTGGCACAAATCCGAACCAGGCTCGACTTTCCAAAGCGAATTTAACTCGATTTCGCGTAGCACATGATGATTGATCAGCACCCGACCTAACGGAATCGTTTCACTTTCGATTTCTTGTCGTACCGCAGGGCTTAGATACAAGAAATTTACCCGCATGATGCCGAATTGCACAACACGGCCATCCGACTGCCGATTGAGCAAGATCTTACGGGCGTAAAAATTCCCCTGACTTTTACGATCCAACACGCGCACATCGACCGGACTGCCGTGATGAGCTTCTACCGTGACGGTCATATGATGCCGATGGGCGAGCAGGTTGCGATAGGGTTGTGGCACCACTTCGCTCGACACTTCACTAAACCGCCCCAGTGTACCAGGGTCGGAATAAAACAGTTCGACGAGCGTAGAAAGCTGAACCATAGCGCCACCAAGGCGAAAGTTCCAACAGGGCGGGAAATTCAGGCGGAATACTAAGGCACGCGGGTCAGTCGCACATGGCTTGGCGACAATATCACATTATTCGCATGCTCAACGGCAAGCGACAACTGCTGCTAACGTTCCGTCTTGCGCCGCTCGAGCACAAGATCGATTATATATCGAAATAGGTTTCGGAGCGACTCGGGTTCGATCTCGTCGGTCGTGACGATAGCGCGCTGTTGGTACTTTTCTACCAGGGAACCAGCCTTGGCAAATACGTCGGCCTCTTCATAAAGACCACGAATTTCCAAGACATCTTCATGCGTAAGTGGCTGTTGCATGGCCAACGATTTCAGCCGAGCACGACGCGGCGGTGCAAGTCCTTCAAGTGCCAATGCCCATAACACCGTCGGCCGCCCACCAATCACATCTCCTGCGGCAGAAAGTTTGTTGTGATTATCACCAAGCCAATCATTCAAATCATTAATGATTTGGAAAGCGATACCAAGATTTTGCGCAAAGCTAGCCACCGACTCGGCATAACGATCGACCGGGCCAACTAATCGTAAGCCGGTATGTAAGGCTGCCTCAAACGCCGGGGCCGTTTTTAAAGCGTAAATGCGAATCGCATCTTGTGGCGTGAGTTGCTTATCTCGCGAATCGCGCCAGATCAACTCGGCTCCTTGGCCTTCGCTCAACTTGACATGGGCTTCCGACAGACGATCAAGAACGTCGCTAACAACGTCGGCACCCAACGACTTTGTTTCGCGGGCCACCAACCGGTAGCCCAAGCCGATCAAGTAATCGCCCACATTGATCGCCGTCGGCGTACCGAACTTACGGTGCAAGGTTTGATCGCCGTAACGAAATTCGTCGTCGTCTTCAATGTCGTCGTGAACGAGCGAAGCTTTGTGAAATATTTCGATCGAGAGTGCGCAACGTTTCACTCCCATCGGCAACGCCGCTAAATACGCAGGCGTATCGACATGACCGTTGGTGACCGTGTTTCCTTGGCTAACCAAAGCCTCGTACACCGCCAACGTAA
>CAZIGP010000440.1:2809-4675 GCA_964538425.1 uncultured Pirellulales bacterium
CCCTTTGACCAAAAAGTCGTAGGCAATGGTTTCGGTGGCGGCCAGTGGGTCGATGCCTTGCAGACCATCCCCGTTTCGTTCCGCCAAGGTTTTGCCGCCGTGCAGCCGGGGAGCTAAGCGCTCGATTTCGTCCGGTGCAAACATCGCTGCCGCGGCATCCATCAAATGCGCATACCTACCAAGCAGCCCTACGGCCGGACGAATCCGGCCACTGTCTCTCGCTGTAGGAGATGCAGGGGATTTCGCAGAGATCGAAGGAGGAATTACGGTCGCCAAGCAGTCGCCTCGAAAGGTCATGAGGGTCGGTGCATTGTCGCAGCCGTGCGTGCAAGTTCCATCGTGCCGGGCTCGCCAGACGGCCATAATGACGTCCACGAGGGTCGCCAATTCAGCCTCTCATCATACCAAAGCAAAGCCATGTGGAAACGACCCCACCTGCGGCCAGCGGCGAAAAAATCGCCAGTCGCGGAAACCCGGCTGCCAGACCGTTGGTAAGCTTTAAGGCATCCCAGCAGCAAGATAACCGTAAGAAATGCGGCAGATTAACGAACTCACCAAAAGACGCACCCCGTTGGAGACAAAACCGGGTGTGGATAGGATCGTGTATCCGATAATTGTCACCCGAAACGAACGAACCCGTTCGATTTTCTTGTTTACCACAAATTTCCGCTAGCTGATCGACGCTTTTTGTGCTTGAACGATTCCTGATAGCACTCGACCGACGCCGCTGGGCATGTCAGGCCGTTTTGGTCGCGATGCTATTGGCCGCTGCGTTCTATCTGCCGCAGTTGAAAATCGACGATTCGCCAGAACGCTGGCTGCCGGCCAGCACACAAGCGGCTTGGCAAGTGCTGGATGATCATTTTGGCTTTGGAGATTCGATAGCCATCGGTGTCGAATTCTTACGGCCGGTGCGCAACGAAGACGTTACCGCGCTGAGAAAACTCCGGGAAGAACTGTCTGCGGTTGACGGGATGCAACATGTCTATGACGTATCGCTCCTGGCTGAAGATGTAGAAGACGTACCCCTGACGGAACTTATCGATCCGGCCAATCACGATCGCTTTGGCTTATATGAAGGTGCTCTTTGGAGCCCGCCACAAAAGGGTGTTGCAGGGCGCACGATGTTAACCGTGTGCGAGATGGACTATCCTCGTGACCAAGTCAAGCTAGACCGAGTGCGGCGAAATGTGCTTCGTGAATTACATCGCATTCTTGATATCGCCAAGCAACAACCCGAATTTCGCGAAACAAAATTCCATGTTGCGGGTGCAATCTTGCTGATGGATGAGCTGGAAAAACGCGCTCGCACGGCGGCACTGATATTTTTGCCGCTATCGATTTGCGTAGGATTAGTCACGTTGCTGATCGGATTTCGGTCTTGGAGGGCGTTGCTATTGGCCACCTTGGGAGCCTGTATTGCGCTTGTCATCGTGTTGGGCTTAACAGGTTGGTTGGGAACGGGCGTCGGGGTGTTATCGACGGCTGCGCCCCCTTTGATTTCGATCATCGCCATTGCAACCACAATTCACTTTGCAGCTTTTGCTGCAGATCACGGCTATGCAGAAGTTGCCACCGACGGCCGATTGAATTTGGTGCGCTGGGTGGCCGTACCCTGCTTGGGAGCTGCAGTAACGACCGCCATCGGCTTTTTGATGCTGGCATTCAATCAACTTCGGCCGGTGCGAGATTTGGGATACCAACTGTTTGTGGCAGCGTTATTAGCATTCTTTGGTGTTTTATTTCGATCTTATAAGAAACGTTTTTTAAATAAAAAATTTCAATTTGATTTGATTTTATGTTTCAACAAATGTATACTGTTCTATAGGAAGGGACAAAAATTTTGAAGACTAACTGGCTCCATCC
>CAZIGP010000441.1:0-1080 GCA_964538425.1 uncultured Pirellulales bacterium
TGGCAAGCTCATTAGTTTCGCGCCGCATTCGTTGACCATCATGCCGCCGGGATCAGCGATGGGATCAAACGCCGCGATTTCCATTCCAAATGCTTTGCCGCGCATAGCGGTAAGAAAACCAATTCGTCCCAAACCGATCACTCCGAGCGTCTTGCGACAAAGCTCGACGCCCATGTAGTCGTGACGGTCCCATTTACCGTGACGTGTGCTCAAGTCTGCCGATGGAATTTTTCGTGCAAGTGCTAGAATGAGCCCCCAGGTTAGCTCGGCGACAGAAACACAATTTTGCTCTGGAGCGTAACACACGACAATGCCAGACTGGGTCGCGGCGACGGTATCGATATTTTCGACGCCAACACCAGCACGCCCAATGACTTGAAGATTTGTTCCGGCAAGAATAAGTTCCGCGGTAACTTTTGTTTGATTGCGCACAATGATCGCGCGAACTTGCGCAACTCGATCCATCAATTGAGCAGGGTGCTTCCATAACTCAGACTCAACAGCAACGTCAAAAGTCTTGCAAAGCTGATCGATTGCTAGGCCATTTAGGTTTTCGGAAATCAGAATATCGGGCACGTTTTATTATCCTTTCATCTTCCCCGTCTTTTCAGGCTAAAAATCCAGTTTTTAGCTAGCCGCCAGCCAGCCATGCTGCAAGCAATCTAACGCCAATCAGCAAGCCTGCCACCACTCCGCATAAAACAACAAATCCAGCGATTGATTCTCGCCGTGAGTTGCGACTGTCGATTTTGGATCGCCAATCGGTCGCACTAAGTTGCGCGCGATTAGATTCTTGAGCGAATGTATCCAGCTCGCTTGGGGGTTCGAACGTTCCGTGACCGGTCTGCCGAAATCCAGCGTCAAGCAGCACATACTCTTGGCCAATGGGTGTCTTGAGTAACATAAAAAAATGCTCGGTTTTGATGCGTGGTTCTGGCGCAGTCAAAAGACTCACAATTACACCGGCAGCCAACCCGCAACTCACATAAAGCGCGATGGTTGCCGGCAGGCCGCCATCGTTTTTCCAGCCGAAGCCATAATTCGCCAACCCCACAGCGCTCAGCGCAGCCAAATAACTTG
>CAZIGP010000441.1:1090-4674 GCA_964538425.1 uncultured Pirellulales bacterium
CTTGCCAACATCAAGGATCATCAAGACTTCTTGCACAAACTGTTGACCAACAAATATTTGAACACCCGACGTTGATGCATGTATTCTCGGCGGGCAACTCGAATAACATCAACACTTGTCTTAGTTATGGGGCTGGCAATCAGTGGGGCAACATAACCGGCGGCCACAAAATGGCAAAAAACCAGGGAATTCCCATTAAGGGCACCGTTTGCCACAAGAATCGCATGGCTGCTGTTACATCGGTAAAGACGAACGACAGTACGAGTGAAATTCCTCCAAACGCGATGGACGAGAGACGGGAAACTCGCACTAACCTTTGCTCATCAGCTTCGGGCGAAATCAAACGGGCGTGAATCGAGTTCGTGTAGATTCCCGCAAAAGAAAGCATGTTTACCGCGCAATTGTCCATCACCGAAGCCATGACGCAGGCCAGCATTACGCCAGCCCCGCCAACCGGCAGGAGTGCCACCGACATGGTGCCAAAAATCCCATCGGCGTCGATGGCATTTGAATATCCGAACAGCGCAATCGCCATCATGCCGGTGAGTGCCCAAGGGATTGTCATTAATCGTTTAAGAATCATCCCCCCGAGAAAACCAATACGGCTATCCATCTCACTTTTTCCTGCAGCGGTGCTAGCGAGAATTTGTGGCTCAGCCACAACTCTGATGAGTGATGCAACTGCCGTCATACCAATCCACCAAGGAGTCATACCCTTGCTCAACACGATGTCGAAAATGTTTTCGACATTAGGATGACCGGATTGGGTCATCGCATCGCGAAATCCCTGTAGCCCGCCAATTCTTGTCCAGAAAAACGGGATGAGAAGCAGCGACATGACGATCGTCAGCAATCCTTGAAACAAATCATTCGACACAACTGCCATTCCCACGATGGCTGATTGCCACGATACTTGCTGACCTGTCAGCGACTCGACCAACTTTCCTGCTCCATAAAGCATGACCGAGTTCGTGCTAATCACGACATAGAGTGCAGAAGCCGAATAGAGGTACATCATGGGAGCGCCAAATCGCCGCTCAAAAAAATCAGCAGTAGTTAACACTCTGGCTCGTCGAAAAATGGGTGCCAATAGCCAGTAGATTGGAAGCGTAAGAAGGTTAATCCATTGGTACCAGATGCCGGCAAATCCAACCTTATACGACTGAGCAGCTACTCCTGTGGCACTGTCCGCATGAGTGCCTGCACCGAAAGAAAACATTATCATTAAAAACTTGCCAAATCGGCGACCGCCCATCAGGTAGTCTTCGCGATTGCGAATCAGCCGCGTCGAGATAATCCCGATGACAGCAACAATAATAAAATAGACCAGTAATATGCCTTGATCAATTATCGTCAGACCCATCGGTGGTTGCTCCAAATCTGGAAGCGGTGACTATATCGCTGGTCTCATTAGGTTACTGGTCTTACCAAGCCCGTACTCGTTTGAATGCGTCGTGCACGCGAAATGCTTCTGCCAATGCAACTCCAGACTGGGCGCCACGTGTGGCGCACTGTGCGGTCATCTGCTCCATGAGGGGAGCAAAGTCTTTGTCTCCCTGGCGAGCAAGTTGGCTATGGTGACAAGCAAGCATGCGTTTTTTTAGTTCAAAGTGCGTAGAGATATCGATGTAAAAGGAAGGAATAAATTGATTCATCCCAATGGTGTCGCACCACCACAAAGCAGGCGCACACGACAGTGGCGGCGAATCGGTAATTTGTCCCCGCGAGGCACAAAACCAACTTGCCGCTTCGGCGATCTGCGAAGCGGCGCGATGATCGGGATGGTAATCTTCCATGGTATGAGCCAAGACAAGGGTTGGCCGAAAGCGACGATAAATGTCGACGACACACCGTCGCATATTGACACAATCTGCCAGCTCACCATCGGGACAGTTAGCCCAGAACAGCCTTGAACCTAATACGCCGACTGCAGTAGACATTTCACGCTTTCGCACTTCAGATAACTCGCCCATCACGCCGCTGGCCGCCATTCCTTTGTCACCACGACACATAACACAAATGCCGATTTCCGCGCCATCTTCTTTCGCGCGAGCAAGTGTTCCGGCGCAGAGCAACTCGGCGTCGTCGGGATGGGCCATTACAGCCAGAACGCGATCGTGTTCAAACGTGAGCTTCATGGGATTAACGCAGCTTGATTTCCGGAGCCGATGCCACATACTCAGCTACCGTGACGACAGCATTGCGATGCAGGCGCAGCAACGAAGCTGGGCAAGCAGGGGTTATCGGCCCGTGCAATGCCCGGCGCACTACAGCTGCCTGCCACGGCCGATTGCAGTAGAACCGCATTTTCCTGGCAGCGAGGCATTCCTTCATGCCTACTGTGACTGCGCGCTTAGGGATGATCGAAATCTCGCCGCCAACAGTAACGGAGTTGATCGTTCGTGTTTCGCGTGTTAAGTCCAGCACACGCGTGGGAAGTTCAGCAAATGCCGCCATGCTTATCATCTGGTGATCTTCGGGTGGCTCGTTGAAGGCAATATGCCCATTGATACCGATTCCACCAAAGCAAACATCGACGCCGCCTCGTGCGTTAATGATCCTCTGAATTGCAACGGGGTGAAGGGGATCTGGGAAGATGCGGTTTTCCAAAGCAGGAGCCAGTTCTGGTGAAACCCGATCGTAAAACAATCGCTGCATGTATCCTCGAAAACTCAACGGATGATCTTGGGAGATGCATTCATCGTCGTCCGTAAGATACTCATCCATGTTAATTAGCGCCACGTCGCGGCAATCCAATCGATGTTCGTTGATGTAGCGAGCAAGAATGGGGAATTGATCGACCGGCCCTACAGGAACAATCAAGGTTGCCGCTCTTCTCGATTGCTTGGCGAGGACGATCTCTTCGAACATCGTGTCGGCCATTTTTTGGGCGATGTCAGCCATGTCTTTGCCAATGCGAACATGCACTGGCGTTCCAGCGCCAAGCTGGTCGGCTGGAACTTGAAGGTAGCTGGGCATTAGTTCGTTCATAACCGCACCCCTAGCGAGACATGCTTCGTCTCAAGGAATGCATCAAGGCCTTCTGAACCAAGTTCACGTCCCCAACCGCTCTGATGAAATCCACCAAACGGTGCAGTGCTGGTGGAAGGGATGCCATCGTTGATGCCGACAGTACCGGCTTCCAGACGTTCCATTACCCGAAATGCGCGATCGAGATTCTCGGTAAAGGCATAGGCCGACAACCCAAAGGAACAGCGATTTGCTAATTGAATCGCCGTTTCTTCGTCGTCGAAGCGAACAATCGGGGCAACCGGGGCAAATGTTTCTTCGCAAAGGCATAAGGCGTCGGCTGGAACCTCGGCAATCACAGTTGGTTCAAGAAAAAATCCTTGATTGCCACACTGTCGTCCGCCGCATAACAACTGGCCACCTCGCTGTAGTGCATCCTGGATATGCGTTAAAGCAGAGTCAAGTGCGTTCTGATTGATGAGGGGGCCGATATCCGTCTTAGGCGACAGGCCGTCGCCGACACGTAACGCACGGGTGGCTTCTACAAACCGCTCAACAAATCGAGTGTAAATTCCGCTCTGAACATAGATTCGATTGGCAGCAATACACGATTG
>CAZIGP010000442.1:0-4670 GCA_964538425.1 uncultured Pirellulales bacterium
TAAGTTTGCGGCCGATTACGGACAACAAGTGCGATTGGAAGTTCATGGCAGTAGTAGTTCTTCGCTACCGGTTATTGCAGCAATTAGGGCGGTGGCTGATGATCCGAACGTCGCAGTTTGCTGGAATAGCAATCAAGAAGATTTGAAAGGCAAAGGAATCGAACACAACTTTCATTTGGTGGAGAAGCGATTGGGAGCAACCACACACGTTCACGACTTGGGTGGCAAAGATTACCCTTATGCAAAATTGTTTCCGTTGCTGAAAAAGGCAAACTACACGGGTTGGGTTTTGGCTGAAGAAAGTCGCGTTGTGAACGATCGCGTGGCAGCTTTGACGCAAGAACGGGCTTTCTTTGACAAGCTCGTGGGAGTTTAAGCGTATTACCTGTTGGTCGCACGTTTATGATGGGTTTGAGGCCCCATAATTGGTACGACCTGAAAACGCCTCATTTTTCTTAATGCCATTCTGGGCATAGGTGGCTGCATATCGCCCTATACTTGGGTAGCGGCTATTGATCGCTTTTTCGCCTTCCCTGCCATTGCAGAGTATGGCGAACTGGCGTGGTCGACTAAGTGTTTCGTGTAACTTGCGCAAAGTCTCCTATTTTGTTCAAAGGGGTATTTATGAATTTATGTATCGCAATGCTGGTGGCGGTGACTTCTTTGGCAGCAGTGGATGTGCCAAATAATTCTGTGCTGAAAAAACCAGATTCACTGCACGGCACTTGGAATTTGACAGCGGGAGAAATGAACGGCCAAAAGATGACAGCCGAGCAGCTCGATGCAGGAAAGCTGGTCATTAATGGAGCGCGGTTTACGGTCACACTTCCGGGCGAAGGAACCGTTTCGGGAACTCAGAAATTGAATTCAGCAAAATCGCCTAAGACGATCGATATTGTGAATTCGAACGGTCCGAATGCCGGCAAGAAATGCCTGGGAATTTATGAACTAAAAGGAGATGAGTTTCGCGTTGCTTTTGCTGCACCTGGGAAACCGCGACCAACGAGTTTCACTTCTGCACCAAACGGCGAGCAATGGGTTCATGTCTGGACTCGCGTAAAAGCGGAATAATGTGCGTCCGACAAGTATTGAAAAGATTGTAACTCGAGCCGCGACTGTTGAGGGAAAAAGTTGGTGATCCCTTTGCAGTTGCGGCTCGGCTTTTTACTTCAGCTTGTTGAGCGTGAGAGAACCTCACGAGCTTGAATTCGGCCTGCGATAAGTTTGCCTGCAATCACGTCGGCGAATTGCTTTCGCATCGAAATATCGCCGGGTAGTTCGACGGGAGCGTAACGGCAGGCAGTGCCTATCATCTTGCCGCTCGGAAACTTATCAGCACGCATCTTGTTACCAGCAGATTGCCTTTTTTCAGTAGAAGAAAGCTCTAAGGGAGATTCGATAAGGACTCGCAGGCGGCGACCGTGTAGAGAATTAAAATAGCAGTCGCGCATTTCGGATTCTAAAGCAGTCAGTTGTTCCACTCGGGCGGCTTTTATCTCCGGCGGCACTTGATTCGACATTTCTGCAGCAGCTGTGGTGCGACGAGGGCTAAAGGGAAAGATGTGAATTTTTGAGAAACCCAGTTCACGAACGACATTACACGTGGCAGCAAAATCGTCGTCGGTTTCGCCGGGGAAGCCGACGATTATGTCGGTCGTTAGTGCTGGCCGATCAAGCGTTTCTTGCACCAGGCGACAACGATCGACAATTCGTTTTGCTCCCCAGCGGCGGCGCATGCGGCGAAGCACGGCATCGGAACCGCTTTGCATCGAAACATGCAAGTGAGGGCAAACTTTTTCGGGATACGCAGCCATCACAACAATCAATTCGCGAGTGATTTCCGTCGCCTCAATACTGGAAAGGCGGATACGAAAGTCGCCTGGGAGTTCGGCTATTTTTTCAACAAGGTTCGCCAAGCGAATCCATTCTTGCTTAGGTCGGTTGCGATTCCATTCGATGCCGTAGTGGCCAAGATGAATGCCCGTGAGAATCAACTCGCGATAGCCACCTGAGACTAGCCGCTGGACTTCATCCAAAATATGTTGCACGGGTCGACTGACCAAATGTGGCCGCACACTAGGAATGATGCAGAAGCTGCAGTTGAGTAAGCATCCGTCCTGTACTTTGACATAGGCACGTTGGCGGTTGGCGAATGTGCTGATGCCAGTGGGTAGATCGATGACCCCGAAGCGGCCAAGCAGATCGGGCAGTTCGCGCTTGTCGGTAATGACTTCAGCGACGCCAGGCAATTTTGCAACTTCGTCGGGGGCGCGGGTGGCATAGCATCCCATTACAACGATTCTCGCGCCGGGATTTCGCGTGGCGAGTTGACGAATCGTTTGGCGACTTTTGGAATCGCCTTCATGCGTGACCGTGCAAGTGTTGACCAGACAAAGGTCGGCCCGCTCATCACGGTCGGCATCTTGATAACCGATGCCCGTTAGCGCTTGGCGGACAAATTCCGTTTCGTACTGATTGACTTTACAACCCAGTGTGACAGTCCGCAGGCGGGGTGCAGAAGCGGCAGTATGCGGTAAATCCAAAACGCTGTCGGGCATGTTCTGTGGGGGCTGTCTGTGAGCGGCGAGGCTTCGAAGAATGTCTGTTAAGCTGCTTGCGTATTATTCCGTGGGCTCGATCGTTGCTTTCATCGAGCCTTTGCAACCTTTGATCGAATCGTCTTTGCCAAAGGCGTGGATTTGATCGCGCTTGAGTTCAGCATGTTCACGGGTAGTGGTGAAGACTATGGTACGGCCTTGGCTATCCACTTCCTTAGCGAGTTGAGTACCGTGTTCAACGGTGTGCCCAAATAACTTTTGCAACATGCGAACAACGTATTCGTAACTATGGTCGTCATCGTTCCAAAGAATCACGTTGTAAGGTGGCTGACGTTTACGTTTTTCTCCACCCTGGTTTTCTGGCGTGGTGACTGGTTCGGTCGCCGGTAAATCTACGACGGCGGTTCCGGTATCATCAGAAGTCATGACATTTTCCTGGCGTCAAACACAAACACGATAGGCGAATTGCCTTCCAATGGGTATTATGCGGCTAAGCCTGCGCTGAGGCAATGCAGAAAAAACAGGCGGGAATACGCAGCATTTTACCCAGTTGCAATTTGCCACCGCTGTTCAAAAGCATGCGCAGCTATCGTACACCGCGGTTGTATTGTTCAAACTTCAGGCACTAATTGACTTGCCTAAAAACTTTTTGTTATGGCTAAAGTTGACGACTATTTATCGGCAAATGCAGCGCGATTCGAAGAAGATTTATGCGAGCTATTGCGCATTCCCAGCGTGAGCGCTGATAGCAAATATAAAGATGACGTGCGCAAAGCCGGGCAATGGATGTTAAAGCAATTTCAATCGTTGGGATTGAAAGCTGAACTGCTTGAGACACCTGGGCATCCGATCGTCTATGCCGAATCACCAGCAGTGCCTGGTGCGCCCACGGTATTAGTTTATGGACATTATGACGTGCAGCCACCCGATCCACTGGGAGAGTGGATTTCGCCGCCATTTGAGCCGACACGACGAAATGGAAATTTATACGCTCGCGGTGCGACTGATGATAAAGGGCAGATGCTAACGCATGTAAAAAGTGCTGAAGCTTGGCTTAAAGGTGAAGGCCAGTTGCCGCTGCAACTTAAGTTTCTGATTGAAGGCGAAGAGGAAGTTGGCAGCAAAAATTTAGCCGATTTTGTTTCAGCCAATAGCGAGAAGCTGAAGTGTGATGTGATTGTCGTCAGCGATTGTAGCCAATTTGGACCCGGTCAGCCTGCCATTACTTATGGGTTACGCGGACTTGCCTACTACGAAGTGCGACTGGTGGGGCCGAAACAAGACTTACATTCGGGCACGTTTGGTGGCGGTGTGGTGAACCCTGCTATCGCGCTTGCAAAAATGTTAGCGGCACTTGTCGATGCCAAGGGACGCATTCAAGTGCCAGGGTTTTATGACGATGTGTTGCCGCTCTCCGAATTGGAACGCAAGCAATTTGCTTCGCTGCCTTTCAGCGATACGAACTTTATGAAGCAGATTGGTGTCGATGCCGTGGCTGGCGAAGAAGGATACTCCACGCTGGAACGCCGCAGCGCCCGGCCAACGTTCGACATCAACGGTCTAACGAGTGGTTATCAAGGCGAAGGTGCCAAAACAGTATTGCCCTCAAAAGCGAGTGCGAAACTTAGCTTTCGCTTGGTGCCGAATCAGGATCCGAAAAGAATCTCTGTGGCGCTGGAAAAAAAATTGCGCGAGCTGTGTCCAGCGGGGGTCAAAATGGAATTGATTGATTTCGGAGGCGCACCGGGCGTGGTTGTGCCACTGGAGAACCCTTTTGTGGCCGCAGCGGCAAAAGCAATTGAACAAGGTTTTGGCAAGGCACCTGTATTTATTCGTGAAGGAGGTTCGATCCCGGTGGTTTCCACCTTCCGCCAAAAACTCGGCGTTGATACGCTGCTGTTGGGTTGGGGTTTGGACGACGATAACACACACAGCCCTAACGAAAAATTCTGCTTGGCGGATTATCACCGAGGAATTAAAGCCAGTGCCCAATTGTGGGCAGAATTGGCGAATTTGAAGTCAAAGTGAATCGTGGAGAGGCAAAAAATATTTTGGCCGCAGATGAACGCGGATTAACGCAGATAGAATTTTTTAATTTAACCAATCATGCTC
>CAZIGP010000443.1:0-4659 GCA_964538425.1 uncultured Pirellulales bacterium
TTCGCGTGCTAAATCCTAAATGCTCTTGAACTGACTCGCGGGTGCCTTTTCCAGCACATCCATACAAATAATTAAATTTGGAATTCTCGTTTCATTTTTCAAGGTTGCAAACGTACAAAGTCAAGTCCTGTCGAGCTCTCGATTAAATTGAAATATTCACTCCACCTTGATTACTCGACTCATAGAGGGCTTCAACGAGTGCCATTGTCTTTTGAGCATCGTCCACATTAGTCAACAATAAATCGTCTTCACCATTCACAAATCGTTGTAAATTTGCCATCGGACCTTGAAATGCATCGGGGAACCAATTCCCAGCGAGGGGAACCACAAACCATTTTTTATCGCCAACAGTATATTCAAGCGTATCCGCTTCACCGTTGGGATAGTTGATTAATCCGCCTAACTTTATAATTATAGCGCCTTTCATACCTTCAACACGAATCACGCAGCTTTCATATTCCGGACCATATTGCCAGGTATTGTTAAGGGAGAGACAGCAGCGGATTCGATTGCCATAGTTGAGTATCGCGCTAGTGCGTGTTGCTTCAATTTTTGGAAAGCGAGGATGTGGAATCGATCGTGCATAGACTCCAATTGGCTCTCCGAGTAAACTGCGTAGCCAATCAAAATAGTGAATCGACACAATCAACATCTCGACACGGGCTTGTGATTCTAGAAACGGAAAAAGCTCCCAGGGGTCACGATAGTTTAAATGCACATCGACATCGACAATCGGTCCAATTAGATTACGAGCAATAATGTCTTTTAGCGTCAACATCATCGGGCTAAAACGAAGTTGGAAATTGACGGCCGCTGTTAATTTTTTTTTCTCACATATGGCAACAATCTGCCGAGCCTCTTCTAAATTGTTTCCCATTGGCTTCTGCATAAGTACAGCAGAGTTAGAATTCAACTGCTCGAGCACCGGAATAAGATGGCCAGGAGGAATCGCCACATCAAAAACAACGTTTTCTGAGGCTAATGCATCGGCCAGAGTTTTATAAACAGTAGAAATGCCGAACTTTGCTGCCGTATTGTGGCTACGTTGTGAGTCAATATCGTAAATGCCCGCGATTGGAAAATGTGATTTTACGTAGGCCGGCAAATGGGCATCATTGACAATACCGCCGGCGCCAATCATTACGATCGGGCGCGGCTGGGATGGCATCGGCCAATGTTGTTGAAACAGTCGGTCTACACTTATCATTTCGCGCAATTAGTCCTCGGTAATTAACGCAACTGCCTTGCGTGATACTAGTGGCTTTGGAAGGCGGTATAGTTTGCGAGCATTTTCTCCAAGCAACAGTGCTTTCTCCGCCTCAGTGAATACTGCTGATATCCGAATGAAATCGAGGCTTTGTCGATAGGTAAAATCGATCATCGTCCGGGGCCAATCCGAACCCCACATAAGTTTCTCTATACCAACCTCTCGTTTAGCTTGACAAATTGCATTGATCGCACCAGGAAACGGATAGCCTTCACTACGAAATAGCCAAATGATGCCGCCCATTTCAAGATATACGTTTTGATGACGCGCTAATCGCAATTGACTTGACCAACCTTTGCAATTGACCATACCAAAGTGACCAATTGCGACGCACAGTTTTGGAAAGCAGAACAAAATGCTCTCCATCTCTTCAGCTTGGCTTTCCCCATCAGCTAGGTCGACGGCAAGCACCTGCTGCGACTCCTCTAGATATCGCCATATCGGCATCAATCGCGCATCATCAAGCCGAATTTTTCCAAGCAAATGTTCGGCCGGTAGTTTTAATCCACAATAATTGGAGCTAAGTAAATGCTTTGCTTCTGCAGCCACATTATCGATGGCCCAATAATTAGGCAACGCGAAGGCTAGTAAACGACCTGAAAACTTATTGACAGCATTGCGAGTATAGTCGTTCTGAATACCGTCCATATATTCCTGGACGACGATCCCTAAATCCACACCTGCAGCATCAAATTCAGCAATTACATACTCCGCTTTTGCAGCGCAATCCAGCAAATATGCAGGCATGCCGAGCAGCTCACGATGACCAATACGAATCATACCGCCAGAAAGGCCGCACACGTGCACATCATTAGCAATCCTGCCATCGATTTTTTCCCAAATGTGGATGTGTGCATCAACAATCATGACTTTTTAGCCAAGCAGGCCATTCGGTTTTGACTCGAGGAGCGATTATTTAAAAATTAGATAGACAATCGCAACACTCACAATCAACAAAAACGACAAGCATTTGTAATTTGCCAACCCTCGCCACCCCGGAAGATTAAATATCTCCCCAACGTTCTCCCAAACCAATTTCTTGCTTTCCAGTGTAGCCTCTTGAGGTGACAATGCTGACACCACGAATAGAATAACGGAACAAATTATAAACAGATAAACACTGCTCATCATGAATGAGATAGTCCAACCTGTGTACTCCTTATACCAATCGAGAAGAAAAACAATAATTCCCAGAAAGCCTCCACAGATCAAAGTCGTGAGTGCACCATTTTTTGAAGCACCTCGCCAAAATACTCCCCATAAGAACACCGTCGTAATGCTTGGAGCTATGTAACAAATCATGGCTGTATTTCCTTCCAACATGCTGCCGAAACTTCCAATGCTGGGCGTCCAAATAATCGCGACTAGTATTGCTATGAATATCGCTAGACGGCCAACGCTCAACATCTGCAGTTCTGTTGAGGCAGGGCGTAATTCACGATAAATGTCATAGCAAAAAACAGTAGCAATCGAATTTAGTGCGCTAGCTGTTGTACACATTAACGCCGCCAGCAAAGCCGCTAATACAAAACCCTGGACTCCAGAGGGTAGTAATTTTGTAATCAGATAAGGTAAAGTGTGCGCGCTGTCTGAAATCGATTCCAATTGGCCCTGCTGCACTAAGGCGTAACATAAAAGCCCTGGAAAAACAAAAAGAAATAAGCCTAGAAGTTTAAGAAATCCAGCAAAGATGGGGCCAACTTGAGCATGCTGTTCATTCTTTGCCCCTAGGACACGTTGGACGATTGTCTGATCGGTACACCAATACCATACTCCACTGATTGGATATCCCAATAAGACCGCGTACCAAGTCATGTTTGGCTCTACGTTAGAAGCGCGAAGTAAAGTGAGTCGCTCCGGCTCAGTCGCTAAAGCAGACGTAAGTCCTGGCCATCCACCCACTTTGATAAAAGCGGTTGCGGTTAAAATTAAGCAACTAATGACCAAAATAATCGCTTGAACGGCTTCCGTGAGCACAATAGCTTTTAAGCCACCAACAATACTATAGATGCCAGCCAAGGCCATGGTCACAATAATTCCAGTAGTCAAATCGATGCCAAATAATGCTTCAATGATTTTGCCGCCGGTGAACAACGCAAAAGCTAGGTGAATAAAGATTGCTGCAAAGATTGTTAATACCACTAGTGCCCTGCGGTTCGCTCGACTGTATCTTTTTTCTAAAAAGTCAGGTAATGTCGTAACACCACTTCGAATATAAAACGGCGCAAAAAATAATCCCAACATTAACAGAGTGATTGGAGCCAGTGTTTCAAGGTTTCCATAGACAAGTCCACTTCGATAGCCTTCTTGGGCGAGGCTTACAAGCGTGAAAGTAGAGATACTTGTTGAGAATAACGCCAAGCCAATGGTGTACCACCGAAGAGAGCGCCCAGCAACAAAATGCTCGTGTGCTGAAGACAATTTTTGTCGCCAGCCTACCCAGCAACCAAGCGCGACAATTCCTATCAAGTAGGCGACAATTACAGTAACATCTTCCCAACCAACGTTCAGTTGAGCTTTCACGCTAAGCCTTCGAGATGGATTCTAACTCTTTGAAGCCGCAACCGGCGACCAATGCATATTGGGAATAACTGTTGTTGTTGGATCTCTTCGTAGTGTCCACAAGTCCGTACTGCATCCCGGTTCTTGTGGTGTCTGATAAACTCCATTTTCGACTTGCACCGGATGTACAAAGTATTCCCTTAGATAGGGGATATATTCTAAAAATAATACGTCATGTCCCAAAGCAATGTGATTGAACAAGACAAGATGCTGTTGAATTTGCCCCATATCTCCAATTTGCGGGACCAACTGCACGGGAAACTTGGTAGCCATAATGACAACCGCAAGATATTCGCTGATTCCTGCCAAACGGGTACAATCCGGTTGTATAATTCCTACCGCTTCTGCTTTAAGAAAATTCTTCCACAGTATGCGATTCGCAACGGCTTCACCCACAGCAATTGGTACTGGAGCGATCGCCTTCGCTAACTCACGATGAGCTAGTATATCATCCGGTTGTGTAGGCTCTTCGATCCACAACGGGTTAATCTGTTGTAAATCACGACAAACTCGCATCGCTTGCGGTAACGACCACGACTGATTGGCATCTAAAGCAATTTGAGCATCGGATCCTGCTACTTCTCGAATAAGATTGGCACGTCGAACGTCGCGAGTAGGATCTCGCGACCCTACCTTGAGCTTCATCGCACAGAATCCTTTATCTAACGTGCGAAGCACGTTGTCTTGAATTTGTTCGTCCGTAAACCGAAACCACCCAATCGATGTGTCATATCCGGGATAGCCGCGTTGAAGGATAACCTCGCGTTCACTACGACTGATAAAGTGTGCCTGAAGAATCGAGAGCGCCTCTTGTTCAGTAATTACTTCCT
>CAZIGP010000444.1:0-3703 GCA_964538425.1 uncultured Pirellulales bacterium
ATGCGCCGCCGATGACGATGGCCAACAATTTTTTATCTGCCCCTTCCGGGACCGGCCCTGTGCCTGTTAGCTGTAAACGGAATTCCGAGTTGTCGTTGGTCATTGGTTGGAGCGTGGCTTTGCCAAACTGATCGGTCAGCCATTCGCCGAGATAGACAAATCCGCGGCCGTTATCACTGCGTTCAATTTTCTGCCCGGGCCCTTCAGCGGCGAGAATATAGATGCCGTCGGCAAGCGTAGAATTCGATTCGTCAGCCCAGAGTAGGGGACTGCTCAGGCCAACGAATATAAGTGCAAGATAGCGACAACCGCACATCGGCAAACTCCCAGACAAGGCTTCCGATTCGGGTGGATCCGCGACATCCAACATCGGCATTTCGCATTATCTGTAGGCTGGCGGACCGGAGCAATCTCAATCGGAGATTCAATGTAATAGGTATGGCTTCTACTTCTGTTGCTATTTGTGAATCACGACCTGTTATCGAATAGATTTGGAGGCTCGGGCAAGCGAACCCATTTGACAGTAGGTTATGGTGCCCCAAGTTGCTTGGCTTTTTTTACCATTTCCACGAATTCGGCGCGATAGCTGGCATCGGTCTGCTGCTTGTCGTCTTTCTTCAGTACGCCTTCACCCGCCAGTTCTTCGACGGCGGCGATGGTGGCATTGCCTTTGAATGGCGAGTCGCGGAGGATCATGCCGAACGAGGCGACCGCGGCGGCGAATTTGAAATCGGCGGAAGCTTCGCGATATTTCTTGCCTGTGTCCTTCACCGGCGTTTCGATGAGCGTGCTCTTATCGCCATCGGGTTGTTTGTATCGCAGTTTCAGTGTGAAGAATTCGCCTGTTTTGGCGGCTTCACTAAGCGAAGCAGGCTGTTGATATCTCAGCGCATCCACTGCCGCCGGCTGGTCATTTGCTAATACATCCGCGGATTCCCGACTCTCCGACTTCTTTTCCTTTGCCTGCTGCTTGCCACCTGCCGCTTGTTCAGTTTCAACTGCCTGTCCCACCGGCACGACTTCATATAGCGCCGTTACCGTATGTCCCGCGCCAATCTCACCGGCATCTTTCTTGTCGTCATTGAAATCTTCTTTGGCCATCACGCGGTTTTCGTAGCCGATGAGGCGATAGCTTGCCACTTCGGCCGGGTTAAATTCGACTTGAATTTTCACGTCTTTGGCAATCGTGACTAGCGTACTGCCCATTTGTTCGACCAGCACTTTGCGGGCTTCAGGCAGATCGTCGATATAGGCGTAGTTGCCGTTGCCTTTGTCGGCCAATTTTTCCAACGTGGAATCTTTGATGTTCCCCATGCCGAAGCCGAGCGTGGTAAGAAACACGCCGGTCTTGGCTTTTTCTTCGATCAGCCGCACCAAGTCGTCTTGATTGGTGACGCCGACGTTGAAATCGCCGTCGGTGGCCAGAATCACGCGGTTCACACCACCTTTTTGCAGATTGTTGGTGGCGATTTCATAGGCCAGCTCGATGCCTTGCGCGCCGTTGGTGCTGCCACCGGCGTCGAGGTGGTCGATGGCGTCGAGGATCACTTGCCGGTTATCGCCGCGAGTACTTGGCAGTACGAGGCCCGAACTGCCAGCGTAAACGACCATCGATACTTTGTCGTTCTCGCCCAGTTGCTCGGTGAGCATTTTGAGCGATTGCTTCACGAGCGGCAGTTTATTGTCAGGCTGCATCGAGCCGGAAACGTCGATGAGGAACACCAAGTTCGTCATCGGCCGTTTGTCTTTGGGAATCTCGCGACCTTTGAGGCCGATGCGAACCAGCCGATGCTGCGGTTCCCAAGGGCAACTGGCGACTTCCGTAGTAACCGAAAACGGTTTGTTTCCTTCGGGCTGCGGATAATCGTAGCGGAAATAATTCACGAGTTCTTCGATGCGCACCGCCCCGCGCGGTGGCCGCTGGTTTTGCTGCATGAGAAATCGACGAATATTGCTATAGCTGGCGGTATCGACGTCGATCGAGAATGTGGAAAGCGGGTTTTCGCCGGAGCCGAGAAAGGGATTGTCGTTGACGTAGTCGTAGGCTTCGGTGTTGTGATCGCCATTAAACTCCCATTTGCGGCGGAGTTCATCGGCCTCTTGAAGGTCTTCAAGTTCCCTCAGGTTTCTGCTGTCAGCTAATTTGTCTTCGAAGTTGAGTCGAACGCTTGTTTGAGGTCCAGGTTTCTCTCCACTGAAGTCCTTGGCATCGTCTTGCCCACCCTGAGGTTGGGATGCAACACTTGGCTTTGTTTCTGCGTTCGGCCTACCTCCCGATATGATACCCCGTTGTGGAGTAACAGATTCATTGAGAGATGCAGTATCTTTTCGATACAAAAAATCTCGCGGCCCGCGATTTTGGTGGAATCCCAACGTTTCACGGCCATTGGGGGACTGACCTGCCTGCTGTTGTCCTTGCAACTGCGATTGTGATTGATTCTGTAGATTTACGGGACGATTTTGCTGTTGGCCATCACCGGGTTGATCTTGCTTCGCTGACTGTTCTTTTACAGCGGATCGATCCTTCCTGCTCAAACTTCGTCCCCCAAGCTGCTCTCCTTCTTCCTCTTGAATGATAATCTTTGGCGTGACACCAAGTTTTAATTCGTCGCTGGGTAATGCACTGCCAAAAGAATTCTGTCCAAGTTCATTTGGACCGGACTGACCAACAACTTCTGAATTAGCAGGCATGATAGAGGCAGGCGTGTTCGAAGCTTTAGCTGGCGATTGGCGAGGAATGGTCCTAGGATTGCGCAGTTTCGTTTCATGAACAGGCTTAGCGACTTTGTATTGATCATTCGATTGCCCTCCAAGATTGACACTCCTGTCACTTCGTGTTTCTCCAGCGCTGAGTGATTCGTAAATTTGTCTCTGCTTTTGTAACTCGTTCCAACGCTTTTGGTCAGGAAAAGCAAGTGACGTGTCTTTGACCTCCACAGATTTCAACGCTTCGAGAAAATCCGGTGGCAACTGTTGTTGCTCGATATCATTTTGAGTAGATTCCCCTAATTGTTGGAGATTGTTTGAAGCGTTATGCGACCGTGCCAATTGGCGGGCGTTATATACTGCCGGCGACAACAAAGCGACCATGAAACAACCGGCAATTGCCACTGTGCCGACTGCAATCAACCGCCCGCGCCAAGATAGCCGCCGCGGACGAATTGTTGTGGAAACTTTTACCGTATGCTGTTTACTGCGTTCTTCTTTTTCGGTGGGAGAAGGTGAGGCCGAGGTATTCAAAGATTCTTGACCGTTTGAAACGGTATTACCCGCGGCCGCGAGTAAAGTTGCACGCTGCCCCGCGCGCAACTGAGGGAGGGATTCGGTTTGCAGCATTCGAGCCAGTCGCTCGGTGGCTGTGCGAATTTCTGCGACGGCGGCTGCTAATTGCGGATCGGCCTGAAGTTCGGCTTCCACCATTGTCCGCTCGGTGTCGTCGAGTTCGCCCAGCACATAAGCCGTGTATTTCGGATCGTCGTAGTTTGCGTTCATATCCATCTCCTCGGGAAAAAATCCCGATCTCAAATTTCACATTTCAAATCCCAAACCAGCAGCTAATCGCTAACCGCTAATTGCTCTCTTAACCTCTTTACGGCTGTGTGCAACAAATAGCCGACGTTGCTCACGGTCAGTCCGGTCACTTCTGCGATATCGCGGTAACTTAAATTGTCTTGAAATTTCAGCCGCACTACTTCTTGCTGGT
>CAZIGP010000444.1:3713-4654 GCA_964538425.1 uncultured Pirellulales bacterium
GCAGCATGTGGGTTTCGGTTTCGGCTTGTTCCATGGCCGCCGGTTGCGGAGGCATGGGACACTGGCAAACAGCGGCATGATTGGTGTCGAGCGTTTTCATTCGCGTCTCCTTGCGTAACACATCCAGCGCCCGCCGACGGCAAACGGTGTATAACCAAGCCTGCACGTTGCCTGGGCGCGAGCCGTTTTGCTGGTGCAGGCGCAGAAACGCATCCTGAACGACGTCGCGAGCTTGTTCGACGTCGCCGGTTATTCGAGCGGTGTACCGCAGCAGCGGGCCTTCATACCGGCCGACCACCACGCGAAACCACTCCCCAGCGTTTCCGGGGGTATTTTCCATAGTCAAAGTTGAGGCCAATCGTTTGCCGGGCCATAATTGAGACGCAGTACAAGCCGATATATTAGAGAGAAAATTAAGATTTCGGCCAAATTATCGTAGATAACAACGGCTTTTTGGTGGATGAATCTAGGGAACACGGATGAAATCAGATGAAAAGGATAATGCGGGATAGGTTATCCATTTTGTTCGATGTCCTTATCTGTGTTTATCTTTTTCATCCGTGTTTATCTGTGTTTCTTAGACTTTGCTATCAAAAATCGCGTTATTCACGTGCAGCCAATTGCTTAGAATATAGCCTCATGAAAAAAATTGCAGTGATTGGCGGTGGACTTAGCGGGTTGGCCGCGGCGCATCGGGTGGTGGAATTGGACCCGGCGGCGCAAATTACGCTGTTTGAGGCCAGTGACCGGCTTGGCGGCATCATTGAAACGATTCGCGAAGATGGTTATTTGATCGAAACGAGCGCCGACAGTTTTATCACCAACGTGCCTTGGGCAATTGATCTCTGCCGTCGCATTGGTTTTGAGGATCAATTGATTCCGACCGACACGGCTCATCGTGGTGCAATGGTTGTCTGCCGTGGCAAGCTCGAACGGGTGCC
>CAZIGP010000445.1:0-380 GCA_964538425.1 uncultured Pirellulales bacterium
TGTTCGGCCCATCGGAATCAATCCACAAATAATAATCACTCTGTGCAGCATGCAAGCCACTCATCACGAATGCAACGGCAATTGCAGTTGCGTATTTCAGCATAGTTAGCACAACAGGGGCTCCTCTAAACTTGTCGTGCCGCTAGCTCAGCAGCACGTGAATCTGACATTATCGCGGCGATGATCTGAGTTGAGGCTTCAAAGTGAAACCAGTGTTGTCGGTCTATTAGAACGCACCGATAAGGTATTCCAGGTTTCAGACGACCAGCGAGGAGAAGTTACACAGAGGCCCCACTCTGCTTCCATTTCCTGCAGTGGCATGCAATATAGTGACGGGGGATATGCATGTCAATAATTTTGCCGCATTTACCCATCCTTGG
>CAZIGP010000445.1:390-4646 GCA_964538425.1 uncultured Pirellulales bacterium
GGCGCTGAATCCCTGCGGAATTGCAAAATTACGCTTGAAAACGCTCAATACTATCTATTGATGGCCTAGTGACAAGCTGGCAATTCGTTCGAGCATCAAACCTTAATTTCATATCCTTTACGCTGGGTGCGAGAGACAAAGCCGTTTGCTTCGTCGTCACCGATAATTTGCTCCTGCTGGGCGTCCCACTTGATTGGTCGGCCAAGACGGATAGCGATGTTTGACAAATGGCACGTCGTCATCGCTCGATGATGCGTATGCACATCAGAATTTGTCATGCCGCGATCATCGATACAGGCCATGAAGTTCCGCATATGAGCGCCACTTTGTGGCCCAAGCTGCTTGCCTTTGGTGAGTTTAAGCATCAGATCTTCTGATATTGGTTTATTGGGGAGTTCTGCAATTACCTCGCCACGAATGTCTTTTAATTCGCTGCGGTTGACAAAAATTTCGGCATCTTCGCCTTCGATCCAAATTCCATTGTCTGGTTCATGACGAATGATCATTTCAACGTCGTTCGGAAACTTGCATTTGATGTTGAACTCTGTCGCACAATTGTATTGGTTATCAATCGTGGGATATCCATTTTTGAGCGCTACCGGATGCGTGGCTGTTCCTTCAATGCTGGTCGGCCCGTTTTGATCCATGCCAATCGCCCACTGCGCGATGTCCACGTGATGCGCACCCCAATCGGTTAATTTTCCGCCCGAATATTCATACCACCAGCGAAATTCAAAATGGCAGCGGCTAAATGGATATCTGCCGCTGGCGGGAGCGGGAGCCGAAACATAATCGACCAGCGGCGCTTGACCGAGCCACATTTCCCAGTTCAAACCATTGGGAATTTCTGCTTTAGGAAGCGGCGGACAAGCATTCGCCCCGCCAATCGAACATGTCACCCGGCGGATTTTGCCCAGCCGGCCCTCGTGCGCTAATGCTACAGCCCGCAGAAACTGTTGTGAGTAACGTTTTTTAGATTTCGGGTCGAGCGCGCTCATTTCACTGCGTTGTTGCGTACCAACTTGAACCACACGACCAGTTTGTTTTTGCACTTGGCAGATTTTTTTGCCTTCGTCGATCGTGAGCGTCAGCGGTTTCTCGCAGTAAACGTCTTTGCCAGCTTGCATCGCTTCGATCACAATCTTGGAATGCCAATGGTCGGGCGTGACGATAATCACCACGTCGATATCTTTGTTGTCGAGAACCTTACGATAGTCTTCATGAATCTCGGCTTTGCCTCCGACACGTTCGCGGCCTTTTTCTGCATGTTCGCGATCGACATCGCATACCGCAGCCACGTCGCCGTATTTCAGGGCCTCTCCGATAACACCGTACCAACGGTCGCCGGTACCAATACAACCAATGACATGTTTAGAGTTCTTTGCGGCTTCCGCGGCTCGCGCTCGGCTAGTAAGAAAATAGGGTGTCGACGCAGCCGCCATGCTAGCGGCGGTGGCAGTTTGCAAAAATTGACGGCGACTGTGCTTGCGTTGCGACATAGCTACTAAGCTCCTAGGCGGTGGCAAACGTAGGGTTTGACCGAGAAAATTGGATTTAAAAGCGCGTGTGAATGACGCTGGCGGATGACCAAGCAACGATCTTATAAAGCTGGACCGCCAATTGGCTGGGGGGAACATCAGTGTAACCGTAGCGAAGACGAAATGCAAAGTAGGCAATTAGATGCCGCAAACCAAAAAACGACAGACAGACTGCGATTGACCTGGCTGGCCGGTTGTGTCAGGTTATTGCCGCGTGAAATGGATTTCCCCCCGCGGTTTTGGACCTAATTGAGGTCGTCCCGATGAAGCGTATGCATTTTGTACTAGCATGGATGCTGGTTGGAATTTCGATTTTTGAGGCCACCAGTGCGGCCGAAGATGCCTCGACCTTACCCTCGGTGATGGTCAATAGTTCTGCAAAGAACACTTCGCCACCTGTTGTCCCTGCTCCTGTTTCAGCTCCCGCTCCTGCTGCTTCCGAAGCACCGGCCTGGCAACCATCGGCCTCGCCACCTCCACAAGCACTGCCCGATACAGGCGATGCCAAACCTCTTTCACCGCAAGCAGATATTCCCACGCCTACCGCAAATGCTCCTTTAGCACCACCCGCTGTGGTAGCGCCTGCCTTAAATACAACACCTGCTTTAAATGATGGGAAGCTTGACCTTCCTAACCCGCCTGATCTTGCAGTCGAGCCAGCTCCGGTAGAGCAAATTCGTTATGAAGAAACACTTCCACCGCCAACGAACAACCCTGCGGGCAGCACGTGGGGTGGTTCACAAAACGGATTTAACAGTGGCACACCTACAAGGACACCGACAAACAGTGTTATTGCGCCTCCAACAAATTCATCGCCAACGATCGATGCGGCGACACAAGCAGCCGCAAGGGCAGCAGCCGATTTGCTTAGTGGGTCTTTAAGCGCCACATCCGATGATGCGCGCTGGGTATCGTTAAGCCAGGTCCTCTCGCGCTGCCAAGAATCGGAACGAGTTGTCGTTACTCAAGCTTATTGGCGGTTGTCGCGAGCTTGTAGCGAACATCGATGGGCGCTCGATGAGCAAAAGCGTTTGGAACAAATTGTGGCCAACCGAAATTCCATCGAAAGCCCGATGTTGGCGACTGCCCGCGGATCTGCTGCAGCCAGGGTAACTGAATCAGAAATCGAAGTGACCAATGCTTGGTCAGCATTGGCACGAACCATCTCATCATGGGATTCTGCGGGTAATTATCGACCTGCCGATAAGCCATTAGTCGGTCCTTATCACACTTATTACAACCAAATCTTTGCCAGCCGTCCCAATGCTAATGCATGGCAAATCGATCGCGCAATGCCGCTTCGACTCAAAGCCATTAACGATCGAGCTTCAACGGTACATTCTGCAACTAGTGCGATTTATTACGCCGAACAAGCGCATGCAAAAGGCGAAGCCGATTTGCAGACTGTGTTGGCCTGCCACGACGACTTACGCATTCAACGACGCAATTTCCTCGAGGCAGTGTTGCAATACAATTTAGACGTAGCAGAGTATGCTGCGGCGGCAGCACCGGCGGGCACATCGTCCGAAAAATTTGCCAGCATGCTCATTCCCGCGAAACCACCAGAGCGAGTTTCTGCCGTACCGACCCGACCATCTTTGCCTTCCAGTACTGCTGGTCAGCGTCCGCTGCCAGGCAGCGATGGATGGGTGCCAAGCTCAATACGTGGTTCTTCGAATTCTGATCCTTTTGATAACCGATCACGTGGCTTGCGGTACGGCAATTCAGGTCAATGGTGATCGAGCACCAGCAGCGATTAACCGCCCTAATCTTTACCCACCTGCTTTACGTTTTACGCGGCGCATAAAGCGTTCCATGTCGATCACCGCGCGTACGTGAGTGCCGCGGCTGACCAGTTCGGCATCATCGCAGGCTTCGATGTGCAGCGTGACCAAGTTCTTTTCAATAGCCGTAACTTCGGCCGTGGCAACAACCGTAGCGCCGACAGGGGTAGGGGCAAGGTGGTGAAACTCAAATCCATAACCGACCGAGGCTTCACCGGCATCGAGGTGAGGCATAATGGCTTCGGCAGCCGCTTGTTCCATCAGGCTCAATAACCACGGCGTAGCAAACACAGCGGGACCTCCTGGGTAAATCGAACTGAGCAGTTCTTGCGTTACCACGCGATGCCGCACTTCCGATTTCAAGCCAGGAATAAGAGTGGCTTTCATAAAATTCTTAATGGGAGTTGAAAAAAGTAAGTTTTCGTTCACCGATTAGCAGACGACTAGATACATACCGTACACAAATTCGCCTCCTACAGATTCATCGTGCTTCCAGGTAAGATAGCATAAATGCGAATTCCGCCTATGACATTGCCCCGTTCAGACGACTTTTGCGGCAGTGTAGCAGTACGAGCGAAGCCGTTGCAGATCGGCCCATTGGTCGTCGATCCGCCGCTACTGCAAGCGCCCATGGCAGGGTTCACGAATTACGCCTACCGGCAAGTCGTGCGCGAATTTGGCGGCGTTGGTTTGCAAGCCACCGAAATGGTATCAGCCCGCGCTTTCAAATGGATGAATGAAAACGAACAAGAAGCGCCCGATCGATTATGGGGAGTTGCCGAAGAAGCACGGCCGTTGGCTGTACAAATGTGGGACAACGACCCCGAGACAATGGCTGCCGTTGGCGAACGATTGGCCAAAGAATACCGTGTGAGCGTCGTCGATATTAATTTCGGCTGCCCGGTAAAAGACGTTGCGGCCAAAGCGCATAGCG
>CAZIGP010000446.1:0-4632 GCA_964538425.1 uncultured Pirellulales bacterium
ATCGTCGGCCGCTGTGCTGGCATTGGGCCGGATGGTTCGCTGTTGCTTGATACTCCGCAAGGCCGCCGTGCGGTGCAAAGCGGCAGCCTGCGGCCTAGTGAGTAAATGATTGCCCGCGCGAGGCCGAAATAGAAAATGCACACACGTGATTTTCGGCCATAAAATTGGCAAAATCATCGTCAATTGCACGCGGCGCAGCGGGCCGATCCCGTTAAAATAGTGGCTCAAAGAAATCGTGATCCAAATTTGAATGTCCGTCGCACGTCGCTGAATTACGCATGATGATTTTTGCCGTCCAAATGCTCGATGGCCTGGTTTATTATGGCTACCTGGGGATCATTGTTTACATGATCCTGACCGGCTGCGGCCTGCCTATGCCGGAAGAAGTGGCCATTATTGCCGGCGGCGCGATGGCGGCCGGCGGTCAGCTCGATCCGTGGCTGACACTGGGTTCGCTACTGATTGGGGCCATTCTTGGCGATAGCGTGATGTACCTCATCGGCTATCACTTTGGCCGACGGATTCTCAAAGCCAACCGTTTGTGTGCCGCTTATTTGACGGCTGAACGAGAGCAAAAGGTAGAAATGCTCCTCTCGCGCCATGGGGCCAAGGTGTTGTTTGTCGCGCGGTTTCTCGTCGGTTTGCGCGGGCCGATTTACATTACGGCTGGCATTTTGAAGATGCCGTTTCGTAAATTCTTGCTGGCCGATTTGGTATGCGCCACGGTGGTCGTTTCGCTGTTTTTTGGTCTGAGCTATTACTACGGCCAAACGATCATGCGCATTATTCACGACGGCGAAGGCGTTTTTACGCTGGTCATCATCACTGCGTTGGTCATCGGCGGAGGGGTATTTTTGTGGTACCAACTGCGCCGCAAGAAAATGCCTGGCATGGCCATACTGGCTGAAGCTCACGCCGCCACGAGCAGCGACAATCTGCCAAAATTAGAGATCCCTGCCGATAACGACGGACCGAGTGCAAAAGTGGATGGGCAGGATTTGCCCGCGGATATTTCGACAGATGGCCGCAGTGAAAATAGCCGCAGTGGAAATAGCCACTGTCAGACGGATAGCCCTAGCCAGACTCGGGATTCCACCCACCGCGAAACCGAGCCCAAAGCGGTTTGAAGAAATTGGGCTGTGTTATTTACAGACGGTGTTAACTACAGACTGTGTTAATTACGGGCTGTTTTCTTAGGGGCCGTGGAGATGTCTCCACGGGAGGCATGTTTGGGGAGGCCTCATTGACTTGATGGAACTTTAAGCCCCGATTCCTACCGGCTTTACTCGACGGGTGCGGCGTTCGGCACGCAAGCGAGCACGGCGGCGGATTTCACTAGGCTTTTCGTAATATTCGCGGCGGCGCATTTCTTTTTTGATACCGCTACGTTCGACGAGCTTGCGGAAGCGGCGAACAGCTTCCTGAATCGATTCCCGATCTCGAACCGTAAGTTTGACCACAATCCCTCCTGTGCAAGAATTGAATTGAGAGCGTTTACCACCTCGCGAGCGGATTCACCGGAATCTTAGGAAGGCTGCGAGGTGGGAACTAGAAAGTGTACTATGTAAGCTGCGGGGCTGTCCATTGCTGTTATCGGTTTTTCGCGAGGTTCTCGGGTGCCAGCAGATGAAAAATCGGACGATAAATGTGGGTTCGGCAGCTCGGAACTGTTGGTTTTATCGATTTTTTGTCAGTTTTTTGTCGGTTTTTTATCCGTAGCATTCGCTGATCTAGCCGGGAAAGTCAACCATCGTCAAAATGCTTCCCCGCGGGAAGGCTGCCGAAAGGTACAGTGATATCAGGGGAATGAGTTGGTAACCAACCAAAAAGCCAGGAGAATTTAGTCATGGCCGAACCCCATACCTCCCAGCAAACGACCATCGAGCACGAAGCACTCAAGCATATTACGAGTGCACTGCGAACCGTGATGGACTGGCATCCGTCGGGGGATGACATTGCCCGCAAACTTTCGAGCTTGCGGTTTATTGCTCAATCGTTCCAGCGGCATTTAGAGCGTTTGATGGCTCTGAAGGAACAAGACGGCTACATGGCCGACGCCTTGGCGGAAAAACCGAATTTGGATGAGAAGGCCCAGGCGTTGCTTACGGAGCACGATGAATTTGATGAATCGCTGCATCGTTTGTTGCTGAAGTTGGAGCATGTTTCTGCCACCGACAAAAAGGCCATTGATGCCGCATGTCGCGATCTGGAAGAGCTGCTGATCAAGCTGGACGAGCACCACCGCCGCGAAGCAAAACTAATGCAGGAAGCATTTTTGCGCGATGAAGGGGGCCACGGTTAACAAGTAAGTGGTTCGCTGGGCGGGGATCAACGGGTAGCCGGGAAAAGAGTATGCTACCTATTTGCTTTTTACCGCTTACGTTCTCGCCGGTTCATGGCTGTTACGCAAAAGAAATCTAAGGCCAGTGATTCATGGGCTGCTGATTGGCTGCGATCGGTACGACGACGATTGATCGCATGGTATGGCCGCAATGCACGTGATTTATCTTGGCGAAAGACGCAGGATGCGTACGCGATTTGGGTCAGCGAGATTATGCTGCAGCAGACGCAGGTTGCGACGGTCGAGCGATATTTTCCGCGGTTCCTGGCGGCTTTCCCGACCATCGCCGCGCTGGCTAGTGCGCCGGAAGATCGTGTGCTGCGGTTGTGGGAAGGTTTGGGATATTATCGACGAGCGCGGCAGCTTCATGCGGCCGCAAAAAAAATTGTCGATGAGCACGGCGGCGTATTTCCGCGAGATGTTGATGCGGTGCGAGCACTGCCAGGAATTGGCCGCTACACGGCGGGAGCCATTTTGTCGATTGCGTTTGATCGGCGGTTGCCGATTTTGGAAGCCAACACGATTCGGCTATTGAGCCGCTTATTGGCTTATCGCGGCGACCCGACCAGCAGTAGCGGGCAGCAACTGCTTTGGAAATTGGCGGAAGACTTGCTGCCGAAATCGGGTTGTGGGGAATTTAATCAAGCATTGATGGAGCTCGGCAGCTTGGTTTGTACGCCGCGGCAGCCGAAGTGCGAGGAATGCCCACTGCAATTACTTTGCCCGACGCGGCGCGGCAGCTGGCAAGATGTGATTCCGGCTGCGAAGCGCCAGCCGGTGATGGAGGATATTCACGAAGTGGCGGTGGTGGTTGTCCATCGCGGTAAGGTGCTGCTTCGCAAGTGCAGCGACGGAGAGCGCTGGGCAGGGCTGTGGGATTTCCCGCGATTTGCCATCCAAGTGGACGACGGACTTTCGATTTCGCGCCAGATTGTTGACAGCGTGGAGCGTCTGACGGGCGTTGAAATCGATTCGCCGCAACACTTCACGACGCTGCGGCACGGGGTGACACGATTTCGAATTAAGCTCGATTGCTATACTGCTGTGTTCAAAGCGGCTGTGAAGAAAAGCTCCAGTGCAACGCAACGATGGATCAAGCCTGAGGAGCTCGAAGAATTTCCGCTGAGCACAACGGGGCGAAAATTGGCGAAGCTTTGGCACAAGCAGTGAGCTTGCGCTGTGGCATTTACTGGCCGAGTAATTCGTCGACGGCCGCGCCAATATCGGCTTTTGCCATCAAGGTTTCGCCGACGAGAATGGCATCGACGCCTGCTGCTTCTAATCGTTTTACATCGGCGGGTGTGCGAATGCCGCTTTCAGCGATTAGTACACATTCATCTGGAACAAGCTCGCGCATTCGCAACGAGTGTTCAAGATCGGTCTTGAAGGTTCGCAAATCGCGGTTGTTGATGCCGATGAGCGTTGCTCCGGCGTCGAACACTCGCTGCAAATTTTCTGGATCGTAAAGCTCTACCAGAGGAGACATTCCTAAGGCGACTGCTTCGTTAAATAACGCCCGCAGGTTGCAATCGTCGAGGCACTCGGCGATTAACAGCACGGCATCGGCGCCGATCGCTCGAGCTTCGTAAAGCTGGTATTTGTCGAGGATAAAATCCTTGCGCAGCACTGGCAGCCCGACCGTGGCGCGAATATCGCGCAAATATTCCAGCCTGCCTTGAAAGTACGGCTCGTCGGTGAGCACGCTCAAACAGGTTGCTCCGTGGCGCTCATAGATTGTGGCAATTTCGACGGGATTGAAATCGGCCCGAATGACGCCGGCGCTCGGGCTGGCTTTTTTTACCTCGGCGATGAGTTTAATGGGGCCGGGTGCGGCCAAAGCAGCAAAGAAATTTCGCGGGGCGGGTACTGCTTCGGCAGCGGCGCGGACCGTCGCTTCCGGCCGCGCTGATTTGGCAGCTTCGATTTCGCGGCGTTTAGTAACGACGATTTCGTCCAGAATCGACATAGGAATTAGTGCTTAAAGTGTCGCCGGCTGGTGAACACCATGGCGATGCCGTGTTCGTCGCAAACGGCGATGGATTCATCATCTCGCTTGCTGCCGCCTGGTTGGATGACGGCGGTAATTCCGGCCGCAGCCGCGAGTTTGATGGAGTCGCCGAATGGGAAAAAAGCATCGGAGGCGAGCGCTGCCCCTTTTGTGCGTTCGCCAGCTTTGCGAATCGCAATTTCGGTGGAATCGACGCGGCTCATTTGACCGGCGCCGACGCCGACTATCATTCGATCTTTCGAAAGCAAGATGGCATTCGACTTTACATGACGCACGACGGCCC
>CAZIGP010000447.1:0-4620 GCA_964538425.1 uncultured Pirellulales bacterium
CCCTTCGTGCGCACCGAGCACTTCCAATTGCCGCTCGACCGCCTGAGGATTGGAGATTCGGAATTTTTGCTCGACTTCGAAGTGCATAAATTAGCAATTAGCAGTTAGCAAATAGCCAAGCAGAATTTTAAAATAAACTTCTCGCTAGTTGCTAGTCGCTAATTGTTAATAAACACCATGACGTCACAAGTTCAACAAGCTCACCTTGATCGCCTCTGTCCCGAACTGGCTGAACTACTGGCGGCAGAATTGAAAGCCGGGAATCAGATCTTCGAAACCGGCAGCGGCTGGCCTCGTCCAGAATCGGTCCTCGTCAGCCTGACAAAGCACTTTCTTGTCAAACATTCGCCGTTACCTGCCGGCGTCGTCTTCCGCGAAATCAACGACCCACACTGGTGGAAGGCAGAATATGAACACGAACCCAGCGGCCAAATGTTGATTTGCCGATTTTAAGCAACCAACAAACAATCTAGACATAACAACCGCTTCGTGCCACTGCTGGGCGGCTAAAAAAATAGCAGATTCGCATAATTCGCAAATCCTTCTAGCACAAAAACAACATCCACACCTCAGCAATCGGGTCCATTTAAAACGTATCGGATAGCAAAATGCACAGATTGTGCTAGGTCTTTTCACATCAAGGCAAATCTACTCCTACCAATCTCCGACAGCTCCGTCACGATAAAACGTTCTTTGCAAAACTTCTTGCTGAAAAGGGTACTTACGGACCTCTTTTTCATTGATAGAAATCCCCAGACCAGGCTTTGTATTTGGCGCTACGGTGCGGCTTGTTTTATCGATAAGAAATCCTTCCTCGACAATGTCATCTCTCCAGGGCACATCTGCATGCACCGATTCGCAGATAATATAATTTGGTTGTGCAAACCCGAATTCCAATGAAGCAGCAGTGCTTACCGGACCTTGAGGATTGTGGGGCGCTAGCGCGATTCGATAAGCATCGGCTAAAGCAGCAACACGCCGAGCTTCAGTTAGTCCACCACAATGTGTGATATCAAGTTGACATATTTCACACGCTCGCTTTGCAAATAAATCACGGAACGCAAATAAATTGGTGATTCTCTCTCCTGTAGCGATTGGCGTAGAAACCGTTGCATTGATGGCAGCCAATCCCTCAATATTTTCCGGCCAACAAGGTTCTTCCAGAAAATAAAGACCGTAAGGTTCCAGCGCTTTCGCAAACTGTATTCCCATAGCAGGAGAAGGACGAGCATGGCAATCGACCATAATATCAATCTGATTTCCCACAGCTTCTCGCATCGTCGAAACACAAGCCTCCGCTGCCTTGATTGGCATCAGCCCTTCAATGGGCATTGTTGGAGGAACAGCCATCGATTTAAAAGCAGTAAACCCATCTGCCACTGCTTGCTGAGCTAATTCGGCAAATTTTTGCGCATTATCGATGGGTGTATTGTAAAAATTCTCCAGATCTCCTCCGCCCAAATGGCAATACAGGCGAATAAAGTTACGAACGAGACCGCCCCACAGTTTATGGCACGGAACGCCATGCGATTTGCCGAGGATGTCCCATAGTGCGAGATCAATTCCAGCAATGGCTGTTGACCGCACAATGCCGCTGCCATGCCAAAAATGTTGTCGCCACATCATCTGCCAAAGATGTTCAATGCGAGTAGGGTCTTCACCGATCAACAACTGAGCTAAGTCTTCGATGGCGCCAACGACACTGCGTGTATGCCATTCCAAAGTTGCTTCTCCCCAGCCGTATAGGCCCTCCTGATCAGTTCTGACTTTCACGAACACCCAGTTGCGCATGCGAGCATGACACACAATGGTTTCAATGGCAGTAATCTTCATGCAGATACAAATGACAATTGGTTAATTTTAAAACGAATAAATAATTATTGGGGGACAAAGACCACGCACGTTGGTTTGGGAAGATCGATTTTGTGTTGAGTGCCTATAAGTTTTCCGGAGGCTTGATCAATGCGATGGACAACAATGTTGCCTGAATCTTGATGAGCCGAAAGCAAAAACTTGGCCGTAGGATCGATCGCAATACTACGAGGATTTTTTCCACCAGCCGGGATTTGACCGAGAGAAGTCAGTTGGCCTGTATTTGCATCGATCGAAAATATCGCAATCGAATCATGTCCACGATTTGACCCATATAAAAAATTGCCGTTCGGATGCACGATAATTTCGGCAGTCATGTTGTCAACCATGTTACCAGTAGGCAGGGTTGATATGGTTTGCCTGGTTTCAAATACACCAAACATAGATTCGTAGCCCAGCATAGTGATCGTGTTATCGAGTTCATTGATGACATAAGCCCAATTTTTTTGCGAATGAAATACCAAGTGTCGAGGAGCTGCGCCGGCGGGAAACTTATGCATAGCAGGACTTTTGGGAGTAAGTTCGCCGATCTTTATGTCAAACTCGTAAAGCCACAGTTCATCTGTTCCCGCATCCGCCACAAACGCAAACTTGTTCGCAGGGTCAAGATGAATTGAATGGGGATGTGGCGATGTTTGCCGAGTTGGATGAATACTGGAGCCTTGGTGCTGAACGATTGCAGTGGCCGGTTTCAGCTTTCCATCGGCGCTGATTGGCAATACAGCAGCGTTACCGCCGAGATAATTGGCGACCAGCGCATATTTTCCTTCACGATCAAAAGAAATATGGCAAGGCACTGCTCCCTTCGATGCTTGATGGTTAAGCAGTGTTAGATCGCCCGTGAGTGCATCGATTTTAAACCCTGCGATCGAACCACTCCCAGGTTTCAGGTTCTTATCTAGGTCGCAAGTGCTGTAAAGATACTTACGATTGGGATGCAGCGCAAGGTATAGCGGATTGTCAACTTCGCAAGCGAGTCCGACTATTATAATTTCACCGGTCGTAGAATCAAATTCCGCTTGGTAAATGCCCTGTCGATCTTTTGCATGAGTGCCAACATAAATACGACTCTTATTTTTATGAACGGATTGTTGCTCCGCTTGAGCTCGTGCATCCATTACAAAGATCACGAAAACCACAAAGAATACAGATAAAATTGAAAGTCTAGCGCGCATATTATTAACATTCTCGACGCAAAGTTGCTCTGAATTTTCAACTGAAGAGAGGTTTGATTGCTTCTAACGTTTGGGGAACTTTCTGCCAAGGGTCTTCTACAGCTTCGTATTCAAGGGCAACCCAACCCTGATAGTTTGCATCTCTCAAAATTTTTGCAATTCGTGCAAAATCAGCGGGTTCGTTTGCTGAAGCTCCGGCTCTTCGCATTTCCACTTTCAATTGTACGTTGATCGCATACGGCGCGCATCGTACAAGATCTGCATAAGGATCTGCTGTTTGAAAATTACCGGTATCGAGACTAACTCCGAACCAAGGAGACTTCACCGCCTTAACAATGCTGAGCAGCTCGTCGGGCTCCATGACTATTCCCGGATGATTTTCAAGTCCTAGAAAGATTCCACATTCACCAGCATAGGAACAACATTCCTCGAGTGCCTCGATACAGTTGCGTTTAACTTCGGCCAACGACGCACCATTTGCAGATGATCCACTCATGACACGAATGTGTGGTGCACCAAGGATTGCAGCATTGTCGATCCAATGCTTGGTGTAAGCAATTTGTTTGTCGAGCTCGGGTCCTTGGGGCAGTGCAAAATTATTACCGATTGCGGATCCACTTATTGTCACGCCACGCAAGAAGGCGTGACGCTGAATCTCGCGCAACTGCGACTTAGTAACTTCCTTCGGAAAGAAGTATGAAGTCAACTCTGCTCCTTCACAACCTTGATCCGCGCAATAATCAATGAATGCTTGCATATCAAGCTTGTTTCCAGCTCTATTTTGAGCGTTCGGACCATCGATAAAATAATCACGGAAAGAGTAGGCTGCCAAACTAAGTCGCATACGTGAATTGCCTTCACGCTTGAAGTTTTCAATCGCCTGGATTGATGATGAAGTGAGTGTCGAGAAGGCGGCAGCGCCCAAATACTGAATACAACGACGACGGCTGAGAGCGTCATGCCACGATTTAGCTGACACACTAGAAGCGACGCGATGAGGCTGAATGGGCATATGATCTACCCTCCACAAGTTTAAATTGTAAAGCGACAATTAACGCACAGCGGCCTTCAGGCGTGCGTGAGAATTTTGGTCGGCGGAATGAATTAGTTTGTGTTCGCCCAACCATTTTAGATAGGTTGTGGCACAATCATCTAAGTTCTCAAGTTCTCCTCCGCCTCGCAAAGGTGAGCACATTTCATAAACAGCAAGTCCACTGAAACCACCCTCGCGCAAGCCAGCAAAAAAAGCTGGATAGTCGATGCACCCGGTACCAAACGGTACGGCACGTACCCAGTCAGGTAAAACTGGTTCGTAGTTGACCATTGCAGGACGATATCGATGCCGCGGCACCTTGATGTAATCCGCATTAGTTGTAATGACAGTATAAGGGGCTGCTTTTTTTGCTGAGTCGTACAAAGATTCGCTACGCAGTGCGGGGGACCATGCGTCGAATCCAAGCTTACAGTTTGGCCGGTCGATGTCGGTGAGCATTTCTATTAAAGCATCTGTGTGAAGAGCGATGTCATGATGATTTTGAATCGCAATCGTCACCCCATGTTCGAGTGCGCGATC
>CAZIGP010000448.1:0-4615 GCA_964538425.1 uncultured Pirellulales bacterium
TAAAATTGTACCGGCATCCACATTTACAGGATTGGCAGGGGCGAGTGCGGCGCCGGTTGGCGTGCCATCGACCTGCAGCACCTGTCCACGTGTTCCATCGGCAACAAACTGGGCTCCGGCACCTAGTAACGCAGCATTGTTTGCGGCAACCAAGTCCGTAGCGCTAGTCGCTCCAGTGGCTTCATTAAGCTGCCAATGCGCCGTCAAGCCGTCCAACAAGGCAGCCTGCACAGCCGTGGCATTCAACACCAACAGCGCCAATCCAAACAAACAAAATCCCATTCTTCGAGTGCTCATCGTCATATCCTTATCAAAGAGATTTAAATTGGGAATAGTCTATAGCTCGACAAGCTCGTGAGTGGAGATTCCCATGAACGCCACGGCACGCAGCACCTCTTTGCCTCGATTCCGTCCTCTACTTATCCGGCCCACTTAGTCAGTCGCGCCTACGGCGCTGGTTCATATCGTGCCAGCACTGCGCTGGCCGATTGTTCGATGTGATAGTTCATCCACCGAGCGGCGGCCTCAGGATCTCGCCGACGGATTGCACGCAAGACAAGGGAATGCTGGCGATACGTGTTTGCCATCAATCGCAAGTCATGCTCCATTGAAATATGCACAAACACCCAAGCCACCACTTTGCATTTGTGCACCATTTCGTTGATTTTTTCGTTGCCGACGATCTGCAAGATGTTTTCGTGAAACTCAAGATCTATTCGCAAGAATTTGTCGAGCAATCGTTTGTCAGCTACTCTGGATGGCCGCTGTCGGCAAGCGACAACAGTGGCACGAAATCGTTGGTTGATCTCTTCTAATTGATCAATGTCCTTTTCCGTCGCTCGCTCTGCCGCTCTGGCCGCCACAAAACCTTCCAAAGCCAAACGGGCTTCATAAGCTTGCTGCATTTCATGGCGGGCTGGCGAACGCACAAACGCGCCTTTTCTTGGGGTGTAAGCCACTAAGCCTTCGCTGGCGAGCTGGCCAATGGCCTCCCGCACCGGGCTACGACTAATGCCGATTTCGCGAGCAATAATGTCGTCGGAAAGCCGCATTCCAGGGCCGAAAACGCCACTGTGCAGGCGGCCGAGAATAACCTGATAAGCATGTTGTTTCAGTGTTAGTACGGGGCTCATCACTTGGCACTCCAAAATATAATCTACTGTCGACAATCGAATTAAAACAGAAAGAGTGATTATTGTCAAGTCTTTTGCCAAGATTTTTTAGTAGTTGCTCTACGTGTCGCACACCAAAATGCCGCCAACAACGTTCCAAACGACGTAACGCCAAAACCTGAGGGTTCAGCGACCATAACGAAATCTTTGCCATTGTTGTATTTAAACAAGTCACCGGTTCCGCCCTCTAAGACCAAGTCTAAGTGATAGCGAGCTCCGCCATCGTGGACGAGTTGAATCGTTTCGACAGTGCCTGAGTCGCGACTCAACCGCAAGAGGCTATTAATTCCACTAGACCCGAAATTGAACGAGAGCCGAATGCGTTGCGTGGTGTCGGCCAGCGTTCCCGTTCCTGCCGTCAAGCCGTTGACAATCATAAAGTACAAATCGCTGGTGCCCTGCATCGGCTTGAATTGGCCTATAACCACATCTCCGCGAAGCCCACTGTTTGCTGTACCGATGTTTGTGGCATTGACGCCAGTAAGATAGGAATCGCCGCCGCTGCCCGCAGACCAAGCGGGTACACCTGTAGGCAGCGGATTGGTCATGTTTGCGTTGCCCACTTTATATTGGCCCATCACCATTCCTACAGCGGTGCTTTTGAGCCGCACCAGTGCAGGTCCAAGATTTAGGCTTTGCCGGGTTGATTCGGACAAATCGTTGAAAATCGGTTGCCGTGGCATCGCGTCGCTCGGAGCGCTGGTGAACAACGAAGTGCTGGCGTTGTAATAATTGTAGGCGATGGCATAGGTGTAACCGAACGACCAGGCGGCAAATTGATTCAACCGTGTCTCTGAGGCCGAAGTTACATGTTTGTTTAAATAGTCAACAAGGGAAGTTTGCAAATACAGTCCGTAGGGGATGGGCTGTTGCCCGCTACCGTCATGGCCGCCCAAGCCTAACTGGCGATATTTCTGCATGTCTCGATAAAATGCCCACGGGCTGCCGCCGTTGATGTCTCCATTGAATGAGTATTGATCCCACATCACCATGTCAGGTTTCACATAGTTGACAAAGTTCCGCAACTCAGAGGCCGAGAAACCGCTGCCAGCTTGGTTGAGGTAGCCGATAGTGTTAGGGTATTTCACCCGCCAGTCGGCCAACAGGTTTTTTGCAGCATCGAGTTCGACTTGCAAGGATATGTCTTGTTCGTCTCCTAGTTGCAAGGCGACCAAGCTCGGCAGGAATTGCTGCTCGATCGAATTCAAATAACCGTAAGTGAGTAATAGCGCCGACGGCATCCCTGGCTCAGAACCGAGGTAACGATCAAGCGGCCAACTGCGGTCGGCCTGATTGATCATGAGCCCTGTAAAGTGAGCCTGCTTTACTTGGTTGATATTGAATGCTGGAACGCTTGCCCAAGGGGCTTGAGGATCGACAAACGCTTGAATCTGTAATCCACGCTGCTGCAAGATCTGCTGGCCTTTGCTTAGCGTCTGTCCCTGAGTGACAAGCGTCGCATTCATCATCATGACAAAAATAGCGGTTGCGGTTCTCTTGCCACGAACGATGGCAATTCGCTTCAAGCAACGTCGGCGTCGGCAGCAGTACCAAACGCCCGTTAAGCAGAAACTTGTCACTATTGGAAGTACTGCATTTGGTTCTGGAACATTCGTAATAGCCGAAAGGTTGGGAACCAAATTGTCGAATTGGCCGTAGTGATCATTTCGCAAAATCATCGCATCCCATGTTGACGGCGCAGGACCGGCAGACAGGTTCAAATCGACATTTTGCAAGCCGGCGATGGGGATGAAATCACTTTCGCCTCGGGTTAAATTGCGAAAGAACAGCGAACCTTTGCCGGTGACAAAATTGGTCACCAAGCGAACCTGAACCCAGTCTCCCATCGTGCCTAGATTTCCGATCGGCGATCCTACAGCATCCACATTCCCGGCACCTTGCACGAAAAAACCAAATTGCCGCTGATAACGAGCATTGTAACCATCCCGGATGCCGAACATCGGGCCGTATTCATTATTTTGATCAATCGCAAAATTGCCGTTGTGATCGTGCCCCAATCCGAAAATTTGTCCGCCACCGGTACCGTGCCCCGAAGTAAGCGTCAAATCAAATTGCGAAATTGCGGACGTTTCATTGCCCGTAAATTTTACAAACGCTGATCCGGTGTTGTTCAGCCTTGTCAATAATCCGTTGCTATCCCCTTCTCCTGCAACCAATGTTGTGTTAACACCATCGCCCTTTTTTACGTCCAAGTTCCCAAATGTCGGCGCAGTCCAGAAATCCTGCCCGGCGAGCTTTCCTGATTTGAGCGAATCGAATGAGTACACTCGTACGACCTGTGGCGCAATGGGCGATGTCAGCCCGGACGATGGCGAAATGTAACCTGTATTATAGGCGCCTAAAACTTCTACGGAGTTTAGGCGACGATTCCAAACACCAACTTCGTCAATTTTTCCAAACCAATTGCTCGATGCCGACGGGATGTCGTTAGGATCATGGTTCGCGCCAAGAGAAAACCAGCCGGCGGGCGTTGTTAACTCGGCGTAATTACCGGTTTGGACTTGTGCACCGTCAAAATAGACGGAAAAGTTACCGCTGCCGTTGCCGGAGCCATTCCAGGCGAGCGCCACTTGATGCCAGTTTGCGTCAAAACGCGCGCCAGTGCTGCCAATCTCGCCCGCGTTCCCCATGCCGACTTTCAATTCACCGTTCGATGCGTAGATGTAAAGGCGATTGCCGCCGTTGGCTCCCTGGCCACCGAATAAATGTCGCGTGCCGGTGAATGCTGCAGGATCGAGCTTGACCCAGCCCATAATTGTTCCCGCAGTCAAAGACACGGGATTTGTCGGCGATAATGCTTGGGTACCCGTCGTCGCATTGACCGAAAGGACACGGCCACGTTGAGCATCGTCGGCAAAGATGGCGTTGCTCATTAATGTTGCGAGATTCGAGCCGATCGCGTCGGCCGCGATAGAGCCACCCGATTCGTTAAAACGCCAATAAGCACTCAAGCCGCTGGTTAAGTCTGCGCGCGCGCCACTGGTCGAGGCCAAAAACGATATGGTTGGTATCAAGGCAACTGTTAAAAATCGATTAATCATGATAATGTCCTCAATCACGGGAAGGCCAAACAATTTTCAAGTCTGGCTCAATAGCTTTTCAAAAACACCCCGTTGTTTGGCCAGTGCAGCGACTCGATCGGCTTGCTTATCGCTGGCTTCGAGTAATAGCCACCCTTCATAATCGATCTTCTTCAGCAGCGCGATGAGTTTGGCAAACGGATAATGGTTGCCGTCCAATTGACGCACATGGGTGGTCGCCCCTAATCGCTTCGCGACCAGGCCGAAGTTGGATTCCAGTCCTTGACCTTCCAGATCCTGCGGATTGCTATTCCAACAGACACCAACTTGCGGATGATCGGCAACTGCCATGATCGAAGCGATCGTCGACAGCGGCGCGCATTGGCCGTGAACTTCCAGCCG
>CAZIGP010000449.1:0-4609 GCA_964538425.1 uncultured Pirellulales bacterium
AGGCGAGTGGTAGAGGTATGAAGGCTTGGTTTTGCCGAATACGACATCACATTCTAAAATGATAATTTTATTGAAGTACCTTGCTTAAGCCGAAAACACAGAGAACTCAAATTAACGGCGATATGCTGGCATATGTGGGATGGTTGTTTCGACGAAGATACTCCATCATTGCGATCCTTGCGACAACGGCAATCGCGGTACATCTAGTACTTCAATTTGCCACCGCTGCTTCCGAGCAGTCAAACCGCTGGCCATTATTGGTGGCACTGGCGCTAGGCGGAGTGCCGATTGTCGCAGAGCTATTTGTGAAACTCGTTCGCCGAGAATTTGGATCTGATCTGCTCGCGGGCATTTCGATCGTCACTTCGGTACTGCTCGGCGAATATTTGGCCGGCACCCTCGTAGTACTGATGCTTTCCGGGGGCGAGGCAATCGAGAGTTTTGCTGTTCGCAGCGCGACTTCGGTGCTACGAGCTTTGGCCAAGCGAATGCCGTCAGTGGCGCATCGCAAGCGCGACTCGCAGCTAGAGGACGTTTCCCTCGACTCAGTTGCCATTGGCGACGCGCTGGTAATTTTTCCACACGAGATTTGCCCGGTCGATGGTGAAGTGATCGAAGGCCGAGGCGTGATGGATGAATCGTATTTAACCGGCGAACCCTATCGGATGTTGAAGACGCCGGGGACAACCGTGTTGTCGGGAGCTATCAATGGTGAAACGGCCCTCACGATTCGGGCGACCCGACGGGCCGTCGATTCGCGCTACGCTCAAATTATGGGGGTGATGAAAGAGTCGGAGCAACGACGCCCGCAGATTCGTCGCCTGGCCGATCAGCTCGGCGCGCTTTACACGCCGCTGGCGGTGGCGATCGCCGCGATTGCGTGGTTTGTCACGGGTCAACCGCTCCGATTTTTGTCGGTGATCGTCGTCGCCACGCCCTGCCCGCTGCTGATTGCCATTCCCGTGGCGATCATCGGCAGCATTTCCCTATCGGCTCGTCGCGGCATCATCGTTCGCGACCCTGCGGTGCTTGAGCAAATCGACACTTGTCGCACGATCATTTTCGACAAGACGGGAACACTGACCTACGGCGAGCCGCGGTTGACCGAGCAGCTTGTCGCGCCAGGATTTCAATCCGAAGACGTGTTGATGCTGACCGCCAGTGTCGAACGATATTCCAAGCATCCGCTGTCGCAAGCGATTCTGCAAGAGAGCGAGCGGCAAAGGCTTTCGTTGAATCAAGCCGAGGAAATCAGCGAAAAACCAGGTGAAGGCCTGCATGGAATCGTCGATGGCCGCTCGGTGCAGATCACCAGCCGAAACAAGTTGACGGCGGCGAACCCGAGCATCGCCGCAAGCTTGCCACCGACTGCCGGGGGCTTGGAATGCGTGATTTTGATCGACGGCAAGTACGCAGCAATGTACCGCTTTCGCGACCAGCCACGACAGGAAGGGCAATCATTCATCAGCCACTTAAAACCTATGCATCAATTCGATCGCATGCTGCTAGTGTCGGGAGACCGCGAGAGTGAAGTCCGTTATTTAGCGGACCAAGTTGGCATTAAAGAGGTCTACGCCGAGCAAAGCCCCGAGCAGAAAGTCGAGATTGTGCGGCACGAAACCGAACGAGCCAAGACATTGTTTCTCGGCGACGGCGTTAATGACGCCCCTGCGCTTTTAACTGCCACGGTCGGTTTGGCGTTCGGCACCGGTAGCGACATTACTAGCGAAGCCAGTGGCGCTGTCGTGATGGATACGTCGCTCGAACGAGTGGATGAGTTCCTCCATATCAGCCGGCGAATGCGACGCATCGCCCTGCAAAGCGCCGTCGGCGGTATGGCAGCTAGTCTCGTCGGTATGCTGATCGCCGCACTGGGATACTTGCCACCCGTGGCAGGGGCGATTACTCAAGAAGTCATCGACGTTATCGTCGTGCTTAATGCTGTCCGCGCCGCTTGGCCGCCAAAATCGTTGTCAGATATTAATCCGGAGTAAACCTCCTTCGGACACAATACTTAAGATTTCGTTCGTACTCTACCGCCATCGTAAATTGAATCAATTCACATATTAAGAGATGTGATAGAGCCCGCTAAGCACTTAGAATGAAACGGTCGATGGCTTAGTAGGCGATATTACGACCATGATTAACAAGCAGGTTGTCTAGTTCTTGCCACGCGCCGGTCCAAGGAAACTCGTTCGCAAGTCGTCGTAGTTGCGAAGAGTGGGTTGGACCTCTTGCGCTTCGGCTTTGCGATTACTTCCGAGGGCATATTTAATTCTCTGAATGTCACCTAGCGGATAGGTTCTTTGTTTTCATCCAGCGATAAAATAAGGCCTTGGTCACCTCCGCGAGCATAATATAGGTCGCGATGATTATCGCAAGATATAGATAAATTGTGGCTGACAAGGGAGCGAATGAGAGAGCCGACGCCAGCGGAGATACCGGAATTACCAAGGCGATTGCGATTACGCCAAGCGTGGCTAGCAGTAACGCTGCGCTCGGCGGAGATTTCCAAAACGGTTTGCGTGTGCGGATCACCAATACGACCAATGCAGCCGATACGATGGATTCAACAAACCAACCGGCCCGGAACTGCTCAGAGCTTGCGCCGACCAGTGATAGCAGAACGCCAAATGTGCATAGATCAAAGAGCGAACTCAGCGGGCCAAATACCAACATAAAGCGACGAATAAATCCCACATTCCAGCCGGTGGGCACTTCAATGAGCTCAGAGTCGACTCGATCGCGAGCGATCATCATTTCTGGTAAATCTGTCAGCAAGTTAATCAGCAGTACTTGCTTCGGCAGGAGTGGGAGAAAAAGAAGAAAGAGCGATGCGATGGCCATGCTGAACATATTGCCGAAGTTGGCACTAGTAGCCATGAAAATGTATTTCATCGTGTTGGCAAACGTGATGCGCCCCTCGGCAATGCCATCGGAGAGCACTCGCAAATCGCGCTGGAACAACAGAATGTCGGCTGCTTCCTTGGCCACGTCGACGGCTTGATCAACGCTAATTCCAACATCAGCCGCGTGTAATGCCGAGACATCGTTGATTCCATCTCCAAGGTAGCCAACTACGTGTCCTGACTTACGGAGCGCTAATACAATCCGTTCTTTTTGGTTTGGTTCGATTTCTGCGAAGAGATCGAACATAAGCACCTTTCGCACCAAAGCGGCGTCTCGAATCGACCGCAATTCCGTACCCGTCATGATTGACGCCTGAGAAAGTCCGATTTGCGAAGCAACGGACGAAACCACCAACCGGTGATCACAAGAGATTATTTTGAGTTTCACCCCCTGAGCCCGAAGTCGCTCGACAGCAAGTTGAACGCCAGATTTTGGCGGGTCATGAAGTACAACGAAGCCAGCCAAGGTCAATCCGGCTTCGTCGGCATGGCTTACATGGTCTTGCCCGGCAAGCTCTCGCCACGCAACCGCAAGTACTCGAAACCCCTGGGAACTCAAGTCTCGATAGATATCATCAACTTTCGTGCTAACCTGGGAAATGTCGATCATTTCACCCGACGTGTTTTCAGCTTTTGCGCAAGCGCTGATAACGCTCGCCAACGTACCTTTGACGATCAACAAGTGGCGGTCTTGCTTACCGACCAAAATTCCCAGTCGTTTTCGGACAAAATCGAAGGGCAACTCGTCGAGTTTGTGGTACCCACTTAAATCGAACTTGAGAGACTCGCGAATTGAACGGTCGATTGGATTCGAAAAGCCTGTTTCAAAGGCAGAGTTGAGATAAGCCAGTTGTGCGACGCGCGAACACGGTCGTCCGTCAAGATCGATAGCTGAATGCACCGACATATTTCCCTCAGTCAACGTACCTGTTTTGTCGCAGCAAAGCACGTCGAGACTGCCCAAGTTTTCGATTGATGAAAGTCGGCGAACAATCACTTTCTGCTGGGCCATGCGTCGCGACCCGTGCGCCAAATTAACACTGATGATTGCCGGGAGGAGCTGCGGAGTTAACCCTACGGCCAGCGCAAAGGCAAACATTAACGACTCTAAAGGGTTGCGATCGAAGTAAGCGTTGATGGCGAATATGATGATCAGCATCACGAGCGTGATCTCGGTGAGCAGCATCCCGAAACGTCGCACGCCCCGCTCAAACTCGGGCTCGGGTGGAATCCATCTTAGGCGATCCGAAAGCTGCCCAAATTCTGTAGTACGGCCGATCCGAGCAACGACTGCTGTTCACGTGCCACTGACAACATGGGTTCCAAAGAATAGGGCGTTGTGGCGCTGCGCCAACGGCGCGTCAGGCGCGATTATCCCAGGCTGCTTTTCGGTCGGATAAGATTCGCCCGTTAGCGAGGCTTCGTCCACAGATAAATCTTTGGCTTCCAGCACGAGGCAATCGCCGGGAACTTTGTCGCCGGCGGCAAGCTGCACGACATCGCCGGGAACAACGTCGTCAAGTGAAACGTCGCGAGGTATTCCATCGCGAACGACGCGCGCCTGCGTCGAAATCAACGCGACCAGATTGGCGAGCGCATCGGCCGCTCTCCATTCTTGCCAAAACCCAAGCAGGGCGCTGGCCAGCACGATTGTTAGGATAATTCCTGCGTCCAGCGGATCGCGCAGTAAAAGCGAAATG
>CAZIGP010000450.1:0-4589 GCA_964538425.1 uncultured Pirellulales bacterium
AAATTGCGCCGTTATGACCTTCGAAGGTGTGAATCGTCTCTCCCGTTTCAATATACCATATAATTTCCCGGCGATCATAGCTGCCTGTAGCCAGATACTTGCCGTCATGGCTGAGTGCCACGCCGTAGACCATGTCCCGATGCCCTTCGAAAGTTCGCTCTAGTTTGAAGGTTTCCAGGTTCCACAACCTCACTTCGCCGAATACGCCTGGAATGCCCGAACCGGCTGCCAGCCATTTCCCATCAGCCGAAAACACCAGCGAAGAAATCTTGCCAGCATGGCCGCCAAGTCGATGCGCTACCTGTCTCGATCCCGGCTCACAAAGTTCCACTTCGCCATATCTTGCCACCGCCAGCCATTTCCCATCCTTGGAACACACCAAAGCCGTAATGGGTTGCTCTTTCACAGCACTGGAAATCTTGGGCACGATCAATTGCTTGCGATCAGGCTCTGCGCCTTCCGGCCCCTTTGCCCCCGCGTCGATCCACGCTTTGATGAGTGCAATCTCTTCAGCTTTGGGTTTGGGATTATCGTCCGGTGGCATAAAAGGTTCGGCCTGGCCGGAAATCAATCGATACAGTCGGCTGGCCGCGGCATCTCCTGCCAGCACCGCAGGACCATGCTTGCCTCCTTGGACAAGCGCCGCATAAGAATCGAGATTGAAATCCCCCTCCTTCGCGTCAGCGTCATGACAAGCAGCACAATATTTGGCCAATAGCGGGGCGATTTGGCTGTTGTAGTCCGGTGCAATTTTCTCTTTAGCACCAGCGGCAAGTGGAATCGCTAAATACAAAATCGCTATGGCTGTTCGCATTGAATTCCAGAAATTGCAACCCCTGGACATCCAGCGAAAAAACATCATGAACAAGATTGATATATTCACAGCTTTCATCAGTGATTGAATAAAAACTCTCGGCTGCTGAGCACGCCCCAATAGACATCTTCCAACAATTCACGACGAGACATGTTTTCCACGGCTGCCACGGACTGCATCAATTTCAACATCTCGTCATCGGTCGGTCGGCGCGTTAATGCCCGGTAGTAAACATCCTCGATAATTTCGTAGTTCGTTTTGCCTGCGGCCAATAATTGGTCGATGCGATTATCTTTCGTCGTTAGCTTGTCATTGATCGTGTCACCATTGGCAATATGCAATGCTTGAACCATGCTAGGCTCGGAAGATCGCTCGCAATCACAGGTAATCATTCGCTCGTTGCGGCCGAACTTTTTCAAGAATGGAGAAATGACTGCAGCGTCTTTCAATTGCAGTGCACGCGTGCCAGGAGGATAGTCTTTGGTCTTATCAGGGTTCACTCCGCCCACCGAAGCCACCAAAGTAAAATCGGTTGGAACATCCGTCACTTGCGAAACAGCGTCGAGCAGTGCTTCAGCCATCAAACGGCGCGGATAGTAATGAGAAAAGTATCTGGTGTCGGCTTGATTTTCCGGTAGCGGTTTGCTGGCTCGTTGGTAGGCCTGCGATTGCATAATCACCCGCATCAGCTCTTTTAAATCGAATTTCTTTTCCACCAAAAATTTCGCCGACGCCGAAAGCAATTCCTCGTTGCTGGCAGGGTTCGATGTTCGTAAATCATCGACAGGGTTCACAATCCCGATGCCGAAAAAATTTGCCCACACGCGGTTGGCAATGGCTCGCGAAAAATAAGGGTTTTCGGGCGCAGTAAGCCATTCGGCCAAATAGGTGCGGCGATCGGTTGGATCATCGAGCGCCATCGGCTCGGCATCAAGTGGCGCTGGCGGCTGGGCTTTTCCGGAAGAAGGCTGAATAAAATCCCCTTCCGGAACCACAAATACGGTACGGCGGCCGTCGCCTTGAGCTAAGTCGCCTCCCCAGCCTTTGCCACGAACGCGCGCAAACATATTTGCGATCGCATAGTATTGGTCGTTCGTCCATTTTTCCAACGGATGGTTGTGACAGCGTGCACAGTTGATGTTTAACCCCATGAATGCGACACACGTGTTTTCGGTCATCTCGAAGGGGTCTTGATGCAACGAATAAAAATTAGTTGCCCCGTTGTCCATGCTCTCGCCAATCGCGGTTACTACTTCCCGCGCCAGCTCATTCCAAGGCTTATTGTCGGCGACACATTGGCGAATCCACTTGTAGTAAGCCGTCACCGCATCGGGACGCAGCCGCCGGCCCGTGACCAAAAACAAGTCCGACCAGCGATAAGCCCAATAATCGACGTATTCAGGCCGTGCAAGTAGTTCATCAATCAAACGATCGCGCTTATCGGGCGAATTGTCGGAAAGGAATGCATGGCACTCCTTCACCGTCGGCAGCACGCCGATGCAATCGAGGTAAACTCGCCGCAAAAATTCCTCATCGCCAGAGCGCGGTGATGGCGGCAACTCCAATCGCTGAAGTTTTTTGAGCACTAGCTCATCGATAAAATTCCTCCGAGGCGACTTTTCGAATACCAACGAGTCGATTTTATTCGGATACGGAACGGTGACCTGGGCAATCACCAATCGGCTCAAATACCAAGCACTAATCGCACCTTCGCCATAACCCACGACAGTCGCTTTGCCTTGTTCATCGACTCCGGCGACCGATTCGTTCGCAGCCGTAAACTTTGCCCAACGAGTGACATCCTCGACTCGTCCATCGCTAAAATGGGCCCGCACCAAAAATTGTTGTTTGGCATCCTTGCTAAGCAACACTTGAGCCGGCAAAATTTCCAGCCTCTTGATGCTTGCATCTTCGTCGCGCGGTGTTTGCGCCCCAGCGGCAATCCACTCGGCCAGCACCCGATACTCCGGTGAATCGACTTCAAAACGCACGCCACCTTTATGAGGCGCCGCGCCGGTCGGCTTGATCAGCAGCAAGCTTCGCCCCGGATCCACCACGTCCACGCGCCGGCCTTGAGCTTCACGCGTCAATGTTCGCCAATCGCGCAGCGTATCATAGCCACGAAGCGAAAGCTTTAAGCCCCCTTTACCAGCCAAAGCTCCATGACAGGCGCCGCTATTGCAACCTGTTTTGGTCAGCACGGATTGAACATGGTTGCGGAACGACCATTCCCAAGGCCGATCCATGCCCACCACAGTAACGTTGATCTGCGCGCTAAGTTCTCCACTTTTCGCTTTAATTACACAGCTTCCATTAGCAACCGGCACGACCGTGTTCTCTTCCAAAACAGCCACGCCGGTATCGCTCGATTCAAGCGCGAGATCTTCTGAAATTTGGCCAATCGATTCGCCGTGGTCATTGATTCGTTCCACCACCACGCGTTGCTTCGCCGCCGTTCCATCCAGCGTAAAATCGCCTGGATAAATCATTAGCTGATCGGCCATGCTTGGCGTGACAAAACATGCCCAACCAATACCCAAGGCAAATAAACTGCACTTCAAAAAATTCGAGACGGAACAGAGCATGGTTAGAACAGCTCCTTAATCTCGTATCGACCGAAATCAACGATCGGAAATGGCCTGCCAGCAGGTCCCGGCAGATGAGTTTCTAAGTTCAATCCCAAACTGTGATAGATCGTCCCCATGATTTCCGGAGGCTCTACCGGTCGCTCGGCAGGCACCGCGCCAATCGGATCGCTGCGCCCCACCACGCGACCACCTTGCACGCCGCCACCGGCAAAATAGACCGTCCAACATTGCGGCCAATGGTCGCGTCCCCCCGCGGGATTTACTTTCGGGGTGCGTCCAAATTCCGACAAATTACAGACCAACGTATCATCGAGCATGCCCCGGCTGACCAAATCTTCAATCAGTGCGCCATAGGCCTGATCGTACATCGGAATCACTTGGTTTTTCATCCCTTCGATCGATGTAAACGGCTTGCTCCCGTGAATGTCCCAGGTAATCTCGTCGAATACCGTGAGAAAAGTATTGACGGTGACGAATCGCACGCCGGCTTCGATCAATCGTCGTGCCAGCAAGCAACATTGGCCAAAACGATTCATGCCATAACGTTCACGCATCTTCGTTGGTTCTTCAGAAAGATCGAACGCTTTGCGGGCTTGTTCGCTGGTCATCAAGCGATACGCATTGTGAAAGTTTTCATCCAAAAGCTTGGCGTCTTCGCTGGCTTCGAAATAGTTCACGGTCGAATCGACGATGTCTCGCATTTTTCGCCGCCGTTCCAACCGCACTTCGCCAATTTCTTCGGGCGGCAACATGTCCGGCACTTTAAACTTCGGCTGCGAGGGATCGGCCATCAGCGCAAACGGATCGTGCGCTTTGCCAAGAAATCCCGCCGACTGGCCACTCGGCAAATTCGCGCCGCCGCGGCCCATCGGTTCCGGCAGCAAAACGTGGGCTGGCAAATCGGTGCGACGGCCAAGCAAGTAACTCGTTACGCAACCCGCATGAGGCGTGTTCACACCGCCGGTAAATAGCCGCCCGGTTTGCATCATCTGCCAACCGGCATCGTGAACAGCCGGAGCCGTATGCCGGCATGACCGAACCAGCGAAAACTTGTCGGCCACCTTGGCGTGGTTCGTAAATAATTCGCAAATATCAATGTCCGGCGATTTGGTTCGCATCGGCTTGAACGGCCCGCGAATTTCCGCCGGAGCATCGGGCTTCATGTCAAACGTATCAAGGTGGCTTGG
>CAZIGP010000451.1:0-4557 GCA_964538425.1 uncultured Pirellulales bacterium
GGTCCTGTCTTTAAAATTGTATGTACCTTATATGGTCCTAAGGGATTTCGGGTTCCCTATTGGGTTACTCGCGATGTTGTCTGCAGAAGTCCAAGTCCTCGGATTTGCTGAGGACCGTGGATAATTTAGCGGTAAAAGCTAAAGCAGCATCATGCAAGCGTTGACACTAGATTTTACTACTGTTGGTTAATGGGCGCGATCACGCCAATTTGAAATGTTGCGGGATGAAAAAGGCGTCGCCCCCCTTCGCCACCAAGACTGTAAACCGTGTTGGCGTCGATGGCCAACATGGGGTATGCCGTCGGATCGAGCAGAGGCGTCGCGGTGCCGATACGATACGTTTTGGTATCGAACACCAGCACGGTGTTTTCAAAGCGATCTGAATCTGGCAGTGTCTTCTCTTCGGCCGAGTAAACGCTGGTCCGGGTTCCGTCGGCGTTCCAGGTGAATTCGTACTTGTATCCGCCAATGAGGAGAATGTATCGGTCGGCATAAGTGACCGCCCGGCGATTAGCGCCTGCGGGCACGTCAGGCAGGCGCGTCCAGTTATTTTTTAACGGATCGTAGACCCAGCTTTCAGTGACGTTGTAGTAATCATTAATGCCATCCTTGGTTCCGCGATGCACACCGCCCAGCGCGTAGATTTTTCCGCCAGCACCAGCGGCACATGTATTTAACCTTGGACTGCCGGGAATGTCAGCGAGTCGCTTCCAGCCGGCTTGCAGATCGTGGGTGTCGAGCATGAGTAGTGCTCGCCCCACCGGCTCGCCGTTGCGCCCCGCATCAGAATAGAAACCTGTGTCCTCGCTGCCCGGCGATGAGTAGAAGTCGCCGCCGCCGACTAGGTAAATTTTATCTTCGATGACCACAGCTGCTGCCTCGCATACCGGCCAAGGCAGCTCGCACGGAAGTTTGCTCCACTTCCATGCATCGCCCTCACGGCTCAGGCGATAGGTGTCGCGGTAGGTGCAGGCATCGGTATGACCGTGGGGATCGGAGTAACTAAATCCGCCGATCGCGTAAAGTTCTTTGCCGACCACGGCAGTTGTTGCAGCTTGACGGGCGGGGCCGGGGATGTTTGCGATACGCGTCCACTGTGCGCGTCCTCCGCGCGGTTCGATTGCAAAAGCCAGTGAGGTAAATCCACCGCCTTTGGCAAACTGCTGACTTTGAAAAGCATCGGGATGGGCCGTGAGAATATCCTTCGGAGAGCGGCTGACTCCGCCGGCGGAAACAATTGCCCCGTCCACGAGTGCAAAGCTCGAACCTTGGATTCCCGTGGGGTACTCTGGTCCTTCTCTCCACTCAATCTTTAGCATGGCAGATCGTGTCTCCGTGTGTTTTTCCATCAACTCTTGCACTTTATTATCAATCGCGCTGGCCCAGATTTCGTATCCAAGCGGGCTCAGATGCAATAGGTCGGGCATGATCTCTCGCGAGATGGTCTTGTCGGCATCGAGGAACTTCGAGCCAATATCCATATAAAACACCCTCTTGTTGTCGGCTAGTTTTGAGGCAAGCTCGTTGGCTTTGATATTGTTTAGGCGTCGTGAATTTGCATCTTCTTCGCGCGGAAAAATCGCAAGAATCAGGATCTTTGTCTCCGGGGTTTTTTCGTGCAGTTTTTTGACGATGGCCGCAATCCCTTCGCCGATTTCTTCAGCCGTATCTCCGGCAGCCGAGTTGTTAGTGCCAATCATCATTACCGCCGCCTTCGGTTTGATGCCTTCAAGGTTTCCGTTGTCGAGCCGCCACAGCACGTGTTGAGTGCGGTCACCGCTAATACCCAAATTGGCGGCGTTGAACTTGGAAAAGTGTGCATCCCAAGCTGATTTGCCCGCGACTTCCCAATACTCTGTGATTGAATCTCCGATGAAGATCAAATCGACGTTGCCGTCATTAATGCGCTTATTAATTGCCTCCTGGCGTGCTTTCCATTCGGGATTTGGCCTACCTACTGGTTCAGTCGTGATTGCTGCATCGCTCGCCGCAGGCACTACGAAAACCATAACAACCGTTAACAAGGCGACACGACAGATAAGCATGGAAGTTTGGTTTCAAAAAATGACAATTTAAATTGCAGGGTTATAATCCACGCAACGCATCTAGTGACAACTCATTGATTAACGGTTGCCTGTGACGGTACCGGTCGACGTTTTCTCGGAAGATATGCCATGCGCGAGGAAGATATGTCTGGGTGTCTCCGGAACCCGAGATGTGTGGCGTCATGATCACATTCGGAAAGCTCCACAACGGATGATTCGGAGGCATCGGATAGTGGTAATGCGTATCCAGTGCCGCACCGGCAATCCACTTTTCCTCCAGAGCACGGAGAAGCGCCTGCTCCTGAATTAGCGGGCCTCGAGCCGGATTGAGAACAAATGCACGACTAGGCAACATCCGCAACTCTTCTTCGCCAATGATGCCGATGGTGGTTGGTGTTTGAGGCATCGCAACAACCAGGAAATCCAAATCTTGGAGGAACTCATGCTTCTGCTCGTACGTAAATACTCGATCCGGCAAGTGTCCCTCGGGATCACCGGTGCCAGGTAATGCGAATACATTGCAGCGTGTTTTGATATAGGAATTACGGACAAGCACGTGAACCCGCAAGCCCATGGCCTTTGCCATTCGAGCTGTCTCGCGGCTGAGTCCGCCGTAGCCCCAGAATCCCACTGTCGAGCCGCGCAACTCTCTTTGAAAGCGCGCGTCACGATCCCAGATGCCTTGCTCCTGGTGACGAATCATTCCGCGTAGGTCCCTGTGTAGCGCGATCATCATCGCGATGTTCCACTCAGCAATTGGTGCGTCAAATGCACCGGCCAGATTGCTGACTCGCACGTCTCGTTCGGCAAGACCTAACGGGCAGATGTATTCGTATCCCACCGATCCAAGCTGGATCCAGCGGATGGCATTCATTTCCTGGAAGTTCGTCGGGATGACGCCTGAGCAGAAGAGAATCTCCTTATCTTTAAGCAGATGAGCTGGCCAGTCGACGGAGTCCAGGCCGTGACCTGGGACCTCGGGTTCTTCAAAAATCGTGATGTCTAAATCGGATTCGGATTGCAGGTCTCCCAGATAGGGCTGCTGCGGCGGCATCGTGATGAGAATTCTCAACTTATTCATATGCGCGAACGTCAATCGACGAGAATTTTTCCAGGTACGCTGTTGAATTCCCCGCTGCCAGGGACGAAGGGAAATCGGTTTCGAACCTCATCCGTCAGTTCAATGCCAAGCCCGGGTGTTTGAGGAGGAAGAATTCGGCCATTCTTCATCTGAAGTGAGTCGCCAATAACAAGTTTATGCAGTTCGGCAAAGTCCGGGGCAAACTCGAGCATGCAGGTATTTTCGCAACTGAACCCGGCATGGATGTTTTGCATTAGAGATCCGCCGGCGCCCCAGGCGTGAGTGGCGATCTTTCGTCCGCGGTGGGCAAACTCGCTGGCGATGCGCAGGAACTCTCCCAGGCCACCAACGTAAGACGCGTCTGGCTGGGCGATATCAAAGCAATCGCGGCTGATGTACTCACGCCATTCTGGCAAGGTCGATAGGCATTCGCCTCCGGCAATCGGAACTTTGGTCGATGCTGCAAGTTCGGCGTAATGCTGGGCATTCAAATAAGGCAATGCTTCTTCGAGAAGAAATAGATTGAATGGCTCGATAGCTTTAGCAACGGCTGTCGCGGTTTTCAGATCCCAGGTGCCGGCAATGCTGTTTCCCATGTGGCCATCCATGAGGATGTCAATCTCCGGCCCTACATGGCGGCGCAGAAAGGCGATTTTGTCTGCTTCAAAGTCGGCCTGTTCCTCCGGCGATTCTCCGCCCAAAGTAAATTCTTCGTTTACTAGTTTGCCTGCTCCGATTTTGAAACCTCGAAATCCTAGATTTAGATAGTAATCCGCCTTAGCGGCTAGTCGGTCTTTGGGATAATTTGAAGGTCCGCCGGTGGCATAACACGGGAGCGAAGAGTGCTTCGTGCCACCCAGAAGTTCACAAACTGGTTTGTCCAGAATTTTTCCCGCCAGGTCCCACAGTGCGGCTTCGATTCCCGTCAGAATGATGGCTCCCAAGCCAACGCGGCACCAGAAATTCTCGCAAAAGTACATTCGCTGCCAGAGTTCCTGAATCCACGCTGCTGCATTGTCATCCGCGGGAGCCAATTGTCCGATCAGGATCGGACTGAAGAAATCGACGATCGCCGGAACTGCTTCAGGACAGAAATATCCGGCATACGTTTCCCCAAGGCCGCGATGGCCGCTATCGGTGTGAATCTCGATAAATGCCGCACTGCGGCGCTTGCGCGATTCGAGCAGGTAAGGATCGTTCGTGCACGGACCGGTCAGTAGGACGGTCGAGATTTTGGTAATCTTGATTGGTTTCATCATTTACCTGCAAACTGGAATGCGTAAAGCTTGAAAGACTTTCCACTGAAACGAAGCTTGATCGGCCGTCCGCGCAACGCACCTACTTCGCTCGAGGATTTCCATCGTGCTTTGGCAGCGGTATGGTTTTGCTCCAGCGGGATCGAGTCGGCGGCCGTAAAGCCGGGAATGGGCC
>CAZIGP010000452.1:0-4551 GCA_964538425.1 uncultured Pirellulales bacterium
CCTAGGCCGACACATGGCCCCACGAAGGCGGCGCGCACACCACCCCGATCTTCGCGACCTTCGTGGCGCCACCCCCTAATTGTGTTTAAAAATTGAACACCCCACAGCATTCGTCATTCATTCCGCATTCCACACTCCGCATTCCGAACTCTTGCTTCCCTTTAAAATTCTCCTTGACTTTCAATTCTCACTTGATATGATCATGCGTACATATAATGAATAACGGTATTCAAAACAGCCGGCGGACCAAAATCCAGCCGGTATGAACATGAAGCCCGCAGCCGACCATCCCCGGCCCGCGGGCTTTTTTCATTAACCGGAGCGTAACACGCTCCGGAGAGCAACCAACGACATAACCATCCACCATCAGACTGTGATTACATCCAGCATCGAGTATCTAGCATCTAGCATCTAGCATCTAGCATCCAGCATCCAGCATCTGGCCAATCACCAAATCCGGAAACAAACCGGAAGCAGACCGGAAGCAGACCGGAAGCAGACCGGAAACTATTCGGAAGCTATTCGGAAACAAACCGGAAGCGCTTCCCATCCAAAAACCCACTTTTTCTCGCATTTAATCGATTTTGCGCTTCCACTACCAAAAAAATTCAAAGGAGCATCCCCATCAAACCTTTCTCCGTCGCTAAAATGTGTGGAATTTGACGGAACGTCGCCACAACTCTTGGGAAAACTTGTGTCCAACAGCCCCACCGATTCTGTCGAACTCAGCCAAAGCGACCAGCAAGGCTGGAACTTCAGCTTCAGGACAAAGCTCTTGCTCGGGGTTTGCACGGTCGTCTTGCTGACCGGGGCAGTAATTACCGCACTGGCCGACCGCAGCATAAAAACAAATTCCGAAGCACTCGTCCAAAATCTATTTCGCGAGGTGAGCAGCCACGCGGTCACGCACACGCGAGCCTTTGTGTCGCGGGCAGTGCCACTCGCAGAATCGATGTCGCACCTAACGAATCATGGGCTGGCACTCGAAGATTCAGACCGCCTTGCCAAACAGCTCCTTGCATTCTTAGCAGGTAATCCCGGCATGAGTTGGATTAGTTACGGCGACGAGCTGGGCGAGTTCACCGGCGTGCAACGAATGCCTGAAGGAAATTTACGTGTAAACCAGAGCAAAATTGTCGATGGTCACACTCATGTTGTCGAGCATGATATTTTGCCGGACGGCACTTGGAAACTCTATCGGCAGGATGACGACAGTGGCTACGACCCGCGAGAACGCCCGTATTACCAGAGTGCGAAGAAAGCAGGCAAACTTGTTTGGGTGCCGCCGTATATTTTTTACAATCAGCAAATTCCTGGTATTTCCTGCGCTACGCCTGTCTTGGATTCCGACGGCAAGTTGCGCGGTGTGCTAAGCGTTGATTTCGACCTCAACGCACTGTCTGAGTTTGTAGACGGGCTTGCGCTAAGTCCTAACTCACTCGTATTTCTCTTCACAACAGACGAAACACTGCTGGCCTATCCGAAGAAACAAAAAGCCATCAGTAATACAGCGCAGGGCAAGTTGCTAACGTTGGCAGATGCCGACGACAAATTAGTTCAAGCGTTTCGAAAGAACCTTCAGCCAACATTTCTCCAGTCCGATACGAATTCATTTCACTTCTTTGAATTTCATCATGAGGGCTCAGACTATTTGGCCTCGGTGACAACGTTTCCCGTAGGGAATGGATTGACTTGGGTTGTCGGTGCAATTGCTCCGCAGGCTGATTTTCTTGCCGACATCTGGCGGCGGCAATGGGTTGCACTTGCCGCAGCGCTCGCTGCATTGGCACTGGCCGTGTTGTTAGCTGCGGTGCTCGCTCGGCACATTTCTGGTCCGGTGCAGTCCCTCATTGGGTTTATGCGGCGTGTCGGTGAAGGCAATTTGGAAGCACGTGCTGATTTTGGCGGGAGCCTGGAATTTCGCCAGCTTTCAACAGCTCTGAATCGAATGATTGCTGACCTGCGCGATCGCCTTCGCTTGCGCCATTCGCTTGATGTGGCAATGGAAGTGCAGCAGCAACTCTTGCCGAATCAACCCCCGATTGTCAACGGATTAGACATTGCTGGGCATAGTAGCTATTGCGACGAGACGGGTGGAGATTATTACGATTTTCTTATGGTCGATGAAGCGACCAACAATAGTGTCTTGATTGCACTTGGCGATGTGATGGGGCATGGCGTAGCTGCGGCACTCGTGATGGCGGGTGCCCGCGCTGTTCTTCGCGACCGTGCTAATTCGACGGGCAGCCTTGCCGACTTGATGAGTAGATTGAATCGGATGCTGGCCTCCGATCTCGAAGGTAGTCGTTTTATGACAATGCACTTAGGCGTAATGAACACGGCTACAAAAACGTATCGCTGGGCTAGCGCCGGCCATGATCCGGCAATGATTTATGACCCAGCGACGAGTAGCTTTGATGAACGAGACCAAAGCGGGATGCCGCTAGGCATTATGGAGGATGCCGAGTATGAGGAGCATACTTGTGGACCATTGAACGAAGGACAAGTTTTGGTTGTCGGCACGGATGGCGTTTGGGAGATGCCAAACGCCGCTGGCGAGCAGTTTGGGAAGCATCGCCTTCGCGACGTGATCGCCAAGTCGGCAAATAAAAGTGCCGAACAGATTGCCCAAGCAATTCGCGATAACCTCGCCACGTTTCAAGGATCTCAGCGCGCGGTCGACGATGTTACTTTCGTTATCCTTAAGGTTTCTGGTTTTCACAGCTCATGAGATGCTGCGTGCGTCGTCAGGACAAATAAAAAATCCACATTCGCCGAATATCGGCGAACATGGATTTGGTTAACCAACGAAAGGAAATTTACTGGTCTAGCGACTGCTTGCCAGAGAGGCTTCGCCAGAAGTCGAAATGTCTTCTGCGCCAACGCTCTCGAAGATTTCTTTCGCTCGCTTGGTTTCATCCGAGTTTTCCGAATGAACGGCAATCAAGGCTCGTCCACCTTTGATTTGGCCTTCATAGCGATTTGCTTCGTATTCAGGAATCCCGAGCCCGACCAAGGCACCCGTAATTCCACCCAAAGTGCCGCCAACCGCTGCGCCACCGAGGGCAGCCATAATGGGGCCTGCGGCAATGAGTGGTCCCAATCCAGGAATAGCTAACATCCCAATGCCAGCGAGCCATCCCAACCCACCTCCTATGACTGCACCTGTTCCAGCACCTGCGGCCGCTCCTTCGGGAGCTTTTGTTTTGTTATCGACCGCGAACTCTTTGCTCCCTTCTGCGTCGGATAACAGCACGGAGATATCAGTTGATTGGAACCCTCCAATTTTAAGGCGCTCGACAACCAATTCTGCTTGGGCACGACTTCGGACGGTACAAAATACTGCTTTAGCCATGATTTGGCTCCTTAAGGTTGAACTTCAAGTTGGCTATCGACGTTGTCGACGCCGGCGACATCGGACGCGATCTGTTCGATTCCCTTCTTTTCTTCATCAGACTTTACAGGTCCGCGTAAAGTCACTTTCCCATCCTGAGTAATGATCTTTATGTTCTGCGCATTGACCGACATCTTGGTATCAACAACTCGTTTGCGAATGTTTGCAGTCACGTCGATGTCTTTTTGATTCTCATTTTGGTTGATCGGAGTTTTTACTGCATCCGAACGATCTCGCTCATTAACCGCCGTGTTGTCTTTTGCCGTATTCGACGCCGATGGCGTGCGCTGGCTGTTGTCACACCCCACGGCCAAAAAAATTGAGCACAAACTAATCATTATTCCACGAATCATATTTGCCCTTTCAAGCTTGTGATTACAGAACTTATTCAACTATGGCGCAACGCAAACACTGTGCCAATACTTTCCATATTCCAGATTGCTGCGCATTATCAATCTGCTCCTGCTTATCCTGTGCATTGGCTGACAAAACTTCGAAGGGGTTTAATAAGTTTTGGACGCTTGCGCGTCCAAGGTGGATCAAAGAAAGCCACACACCTATACGTCAAAGGCACATTATTCGCACTCGAATTAAAGAAAAAGTTTTCTATTCGGAGCGCCAAAAGATGCATTACCTATATGCAACGAAATCCGAGAGCCCGCTTAAGCTTGTCGCCACCTTTGACAGCGAAGAACAGTTGCTAGCTTATGTTCGCTGGGCGACTTTAAAAACCAGTTCGGACGGTGCCGCGAAGTTTGAGCAGGGAAGCGTTTTGGCGGGCGGCTACGAGCGCTGGGACCACAGTTCATCACCATTGACGAAGGAAGATCCACAAGACCTCCCGCATAATCCAACGCCGAGCATGCTTTAACGACAGGCCATCAATTCATCGCCAAAGAGATCTTACAAAACGCGCCGATTTCATTTTTAAGCCCTATTATTTTTTCACGGAATCTGCCGCCGGCTTTTGTGCTAACTTCTTTTCAAATGTACGGGTTAATTTCAAGCTGCCGTTGTAACGAGATCCTGTAAATTGAATATCAAAATCTTGTTTCGTTAACTCGCCCGTCCAATCGTAACTGGCGCCATCGATCATGGCCTTTCCTTCGACCCGTAACGCATCGGAAGATTTGGTTTCAGCCGATTTATTGGATTGG
>CAZIGP010000453.1:0-4312 GCA_964538425.1 uncultured Pirellulales bacterium
CAACAGTCGCAAGAAACGCACTACCTGCGCGTCTTCATGGCAGGGTTACGCCGCAAAATTGAAGACGATTCGGCGCAACCGAGGTATTTATTAACCGAGCCTGGAGTAGGCTACCGCTTTGCGCCAGATTAGATTCTTTACGGATTGAATATCCCCGACAGGATTCGAACCTGTAACCTTCGGCTCCGGAGGCCGACGCTCTATCCAGTTGAGCTACGGGGACCAACACAAGTAGTTAAGTATAGCAATTCAGGTATACGTGTGGCAGTCACATGCTTTTGTCAGCGATGTTATGGTGAAAATTGGAGGTGAAATTCGGCAAGTTTGAAAATGTTGTTTGAATCGTGATTTCAAGGCACACCCACACATCGCATGAAATATGCTACCCTTAACTACGGGGTCTCGGCTTTTCAATCAAAGGGGCATCTATGCGAGTAATTCTGGCATTCTGCATTTTGTTTTTAGCATGTGAAGCATTTGGCCAAGACATTATTACTCACAAAAGGTCGAACAATAAAAACCCGGGCGGCAAACTGAGTCAACCGAGCTACAGTAAATCAAAAGTCACCACTCGCGTCTGGCAACACAAAGGAATGTTCACAGCCATTGTTGCCGTGGATGGTAAAGAATTTGTCGTCGGGAAAGCCGATTCTTATAAGAAGGCCAAATCGATCGCCAGTGATGCAGCGGCCATGAAACGGCAAGCTTTGGGATTAGACTAAAGACGACCTTCGCTATATCAGCAGCGAAGCAAGAAGTTGGTTTGTCACGTTTCTTTACGGTAATTTGCTTGGTGCGATTGGCTTTGCCCTGGGGCGATAGTTAGCCATGGCGCGTCCGCATTTGTTAATCGGACTAAATACACGATCTGTCCGGTGTGGTAGGCAACGTGGCACAAACCACGGATCAAAGCTTGATAAGCAGTTTGATTTTCGCCGCGAATGGTAATGCTCTTTTCCAAATCGGCGGGTTGAAGCATAGCCAGAGTATCGAAAAGCGTTTTCCATCCCTGCTCCCAGACTGCCATCAGTGTTGCCCGAGAATCTTGCTCGGTTAGCAAAAACTCGCTGTCCCGATTTCTTGTTGGCTTTTCGCCATCGGTGGTAAGAAAATCAGTCCAGCGCGATTTCAAGTTGCCGCCAATGTGCTTGACGATTAGCGCAATGGGATTTACTTGCTCGGCAGGTCGATAAAAAAACGCGGTATCATCGAGCGCCGATATTGCACGATCGGCGAGACTTTTGTGGCGGCGGAACTCGTGGATCAGGTCAGCAATTGAACTAACCATGATATTAGTTGGATAACGCCTCACACACCAAATCACCCACTTGGCTTGTTGAAAAACCCATTTTCCCTGCGGCTTGGCTTTTCATTTTTGTGCCGGTCACTTGCTTAACCGCTTTCATGATGCGAGCCGCAGCACTCGGTTGACCGCTGTGTTCAAGCAGCATGGCCATAGCGCCAATGGCGGCAATGGGGTTAATGACGCCTTGACCAGTGTACTTCGGCGCGCTGCCACCCATCGGCTCATACATACTGACACCGCCGGGGTCGGGGTTGATGTTACCGCCCGCGGCAACACCGAGACCACCTTGGATCATTGCGCCTAAATCGGTGATGATATCGCCGAACATGTTGGTTGTGACGATCACGTCATAATACTCCGGCGTCTTCACCATCCACATGCAGGCGGCATCGACGTGGTTGTAGTCGGCCTTCACGTCCGGATATTGTTTGGCCACTTCCTGGAAGGTGCGCCACCACAGGTCGTGACCGTAAGTAAGCACGTTGGTCTTGGCGACCAGCGTCAGCATTTTGCCTTTGGGATTATTTCGCTTGCGAGTGAACTCGAACGCCCAACGAATGCAGCGCTCGCACCCCTTTCGAGTGTAAACCGCCGATTGCGTGGCAACTTCGTCCGCAGAGTTCTTCTTCAGGAATCCACCAACGCCGCAGTAAAGATCTTCGGTGTTCTCGCGCACCACGACAAAATCGATGTCTTTCGGTCCTTTGCCCGCCAGCGGTGTTTCGACGCCTGGGAATAATTGCACAGGCCGCAAATTGATGTATTGATCGAGCTGGAACCGCAGTTCCAAAAGCAAGCCTTTTTCAAGAATACCTGGTGCAACGTCGGGATGGCCGACAGCACCGAGAAACACAGCATTGAACTTGCGCAGTTCATCTGCTCCCCCCGGCGGCAAAGTTTCTTTGGTTTTCAAATATCGTTCACCACCCCAATCAAACGGAGTAATATCGAATTTGAAGTTTTCAAGCTTCGAAACAGCGCCGAGAACTTTGATGGCTTCAGCGGTTACTTCCGGTCCAGTGCCGTCGCCGGGAATCGTGGCAAGTTTTAAGGTGGAACTCATAGGGATGCTTCAGAGAGTGCAGGGAAAACTCGTAGTTTAACTGGCGCGGCGGGGAGGAACAAGGAAGCACTCAAGGCAGGTTTCGCCCTACCAGCTCGCACACGAGCAGGAAAAGCCTTGGAACCCATCGAAATTTATCGCTAGAGATGGCCTTCTTTGCTGCTCCCTCGCTTATGCGTTTGGAAGTCTATGACGACCGTGATAAATTCACTCCGACCAAATCCCGCGCTTGGCTCGCTGGGCTTCTTGCTGGGCTTGCCGAAAACGCTGCTTCATTGCTTCAGAATAGGGATGCCGTAATAGCGCATGCCCCATGCCGGCACGCAGCAGTTCTTCGTTCAGCATCTCTTCACGTCCCGTGGCGGGATTCACGGCATAAACGTAGGCCAGGATGCGGCCGTAATCATCTTGCTTTTCGCGATCGAATTCCAACCGCACTTGGCCAGTGGTAAGGAAGCGCTTCGTGAAGTCGCTGGCTTCGGGGCCCCAAGGCTGAACCGGCGTATCAGGCTTGACGCTTTCCGGCGTATCGACCCCTAGTAGCCGTACCCGACGCCGATCTTCTAATTGCAGAGTATCGCCATCGACAACGTGTCGAACCTGGTAAGTTCCTGCTGGCTGGATCTCGGGCGGCTGTTCGACTGCAGGCGGGCCAGCTCCTTGCCACTTCCAAATAATAACTAGCAGTAAAACCGCAATCACCGCGACCTGAGACAAAACATTTGGCCGGCGGCGAAATGTACCCTGCATGAAGTAAGATTAGGCCGACAGGATTTGCAGGTGGCAGGCTTCACTTGAAACGAATCACCTGCTGAGGCCGCTGACCACGGCCCTCTCCCGCTCGGGAGAGGGAGGCTGAAGAAATCAGTTCTGACTGAAATCGAACTGTTTGGCTGTGCGGCCCAGCGGATGTTTTACAAACTTCTTACGGCATTCCGGGCAAAGATCGAATCGTAGTTGTTGATAAACGTCTTCATCGGTCACGCATTGGCCGTCGTCCATGCGTTCCAACATTTCTTGAAGTTGCTCGAGTCCGTCGCGTTCGTCATCGACGACATCCGACTGAGCATCGAGCGCGGCATACACTTCGATCTTCACGACATAACGTATGTCGTCTTCCGAGTCGATCGGCCGACTGCAAAGATCACACGAATACTGAATCATTGCACCGTCCCCACGATGAGATAATAAATAGTTTGAGTCGCGTCTCTCCGGTGACGCATGATGTAATCCACAGCGATTCATCCTACTGCCGTGGCGCGAGGAGTTGCAAGTCGAAGAACAAGTTTTTCTTTATCGAAATCACACAAACATAAAAAAGTTGTGATGCGCTCTTGACAATAGCGCGCCGGCATAGTTGGCGTTTTATGCTTACCGATGTTGGCGAAAAGTCTTATTTTAATCGCCGGCAGCGACAAGCCTTCCTAACAAACATGAACAGTTGGTATGTGCTTATCCTGGCTGGAATTGTGTAGTTTTTCTTGTAATGACAGCAAAGCAAAGTCGGAAAACAAGCTTGATTCTGTCTAGGATCAACCGAAGAGGCAAACGACCGCTCGTATGGCTTATTTCCTTGCTCCTGGCTACAATCTAAGTGTACGAAAATGATCTTGGCGAAGCGGGTCGGCGAAGGTCGGCCAAAGACGTTTGCGCCTAGGATATCGGGTGCATGCGTTAAGTTGTGCCGGTCAGATGCCACCTTGCGGCGCTAGGGTCGTAGACCCGTGGTGCGTGGAGGCATTGAATGAGAGCCGTAGCAACAAGTGCATTAAGTTCCAGCGTTTTGGTGCTGAACCGATACTACATGGCAGTGCATGTGGTAAATGTGCGGCGAGCGCTCGGATTGTTGTTTCGTGAATTGGCCGAAGTGATTCATTTCGAAGAAGGCCAATACGCCAACTATAATTTTGAATCGTGGCGTGAAGTTAGCGCTTTGCGAGCCA
>CAZIGP010000453.1:4322-4547 GCA_964538425.1 uncultured Pirellulales bacterium
GATTGGATCCGTGGCGTCAACTTCGAATTACAAGCGCCTCGCGTTATTCGACTATTATCTTACGATCGCGTACCGCGGCAAAGCATTCGCTTCAATCGTCGCAATCTTTTTGCTCGTGACGGTAACAAATGCCAATACTGCGGACATCTATTTCCAACGAGTGAACTTAGTCTCGACCATGTCGTCCCGCGCAGCCGTGGGGGTGAAACGAGTTGGGAAAATGTC
>CAZIGP010000454.1:0-4543 GCA_964538425.1 uncultured Pirellulales bacterium
GTCGGCGGGGTGTTTCAATGACACTCATCATGGCTGTTTTTTATGCCTCGGCAGTGCTGCGATTCAATCAGTTTGTCGCTCGTTCTTGGGATCGTAGAACGGAATGGGGACCACTTTTGCCGCAACCATCTGGCCGCTGTCGGTGCGGATTTCAAAGGATGTACCGTGATTGGCTTTGTTCGGTTCAATGAATGCCAACCCGAGGCTTTGTTTCAATGTCGGGCTGTGCGTGATCGACGTGATGCGGCCAATCATCTTACCATGGTCAATAATCAAGTGGCATTCTTTGACCCCGGAGTTATCGACGCCGCTCGGTCCCGTCAGTGCAAAACCAACCAGTTTTCTGGTCAGTGGTTTCTTGCCGACGATTTTCAAACTTCGCTGCCCGGTGAAAAACGGCTTTTCATTTTTGAGGGCCCATTCCATGCCTGCTTCAAGAGGCGTTGTCAAACCGTCCGTATCTTGGCCGACGATCACGTGAGCTTTTTCCAATCGCAGTACGCGCTGAGCTTCGACGCCAAAGGGCCGAATGCCTGCGGATTTGCCAACCGCAAACAGGGCATCCCACACGCGGCGAATTCCATAGGACGGAGTGTGAATTTCATATCCCCATTCACCGACGAAGCCGACCCGAATCAGCCGTGCTGGTACATCGGCAACCGTGAATTCTCGAACCCCTAAATAAGGAAAGGCCTCGGTCGACAGATCAGCCTTGGTTAACTGTTGCAAAATGGCCCGCGACTGTGGGCCGGCGAGGTTGACCGCACCGTAGGCGCCCGTGGCATTGACCAGCACCACGTTCAATTTCCAAAGCATCGCATAGCGTTGCATCTCACGATAAATGCCACTGGAAGCCGTGGTCGTGGTGGTCAAATAAAACCGATCTTCCGCCAATCGGCAAACGATGCCATCGTCGATGACGACGCCGGTTTCATCGCACATCAAACCGTAGTTGAGTGTGCCAAGCTTCATGTTGCCAAACCGGCCGGTGTAGATGCGTTCGATAAACGCAACGGCATCGGGGCCGCTGATTTCGATCTTGCCTAGCGTGCCGACATCGATGACGCCGACTCGTTGTCGTACGGCAAGTACTTCTTCCGCGATGATTGCTTCGCGCGATTTGCCGCTGGCGTTGTAATAGGCTGGCCGTTCCCATTCGCCGGCCGGAATGAAAGTGGCTCCCAAAGCTTGGTGACGACTGTGCAGCGGTGTGTGGCGATGCGGATGGAAGCCACGCCCGGCCAAGTGCGAAATCGGCACGGGATGATAAAACGGCCGCGAAGTCGTCACGCCAGTTTGGGCAACCGTTTGGCCTTTGATTTTGGCCAGGATACGAATGGCGTTGGTGTTGGCAATTTTTCCTTGGCTGGGTCCCATGCCGTAAGTCGAATAGCGCTTCATCAATTCGACTTGGTCGAAACCTTCATGAGCAGCGTTAACGAAGTCTTTGTATTGCACGTCTTCGTCCAGATCCACAAAGTTCTTGGCCTTCGGATGCGCGAAGATCGGATACGCGTGGCTGGGGGGCGTGGTGGGACGCTGCGGTTCAGTGGCAGCAGGGGAGACATGCAATCCGACATGCTGAGCGGCGGCAGAGCCGGCCCGTCGGCCATCGGCCATTTGCTCATTTAAATCGTAAACACCATTCAGTCGGCCCGCAGCAAATAGTCCCGAAGGAGCTTGATCTGGCAGGAACTGCTGCAAGGCGTCGGACCACTTCATCTTGCCGCCCGCTTGATAAAACAAACCATCGGCCGGCGCCCAGCCGACTCACATCGCGTTGCCATCGGCAGCGATGGTTTCCGATTGAGATAAATCGGGTTGGCCTTTGCCATCGAGCGCCACGACTTGGGCAGCGCTGATGCTATTTTTGCCGCTGCCGGGTAATGCCTGGCAAACGGCGCGGCCGGTGTGAACTTTGATACCTGCGGCCGTTGCTTGTTGGCTTAAGGCCGAAGATTCGCCGCCGGTTCGTGGATCGACAATCGCCGCCACCGCTACACCGGCGCGGTGCAAATCGAGTGCGGCTCGATAGCCGTCACTATTAGCGGCGAATACTAGCCCGCGTTCGAATGGCTTCACGGCAAACTGATGCACGAGCCGCTGGGCGGCGGTGGCCAGCATCACGCCGGGCAGATCGTTGTTGCCAAACACGGCCGGTTGTTCGCAACTGCCGGTGGCTAAGATGACCGAGCGGGCTCGCATTTTGATAAGCCGCTTTTCATCGATGAGTGCCACCCAGTGGTCGGCATAGCAGCCGGCCGCGAGGGTCGATGGTCGAATCTGAATTTTCGATAGCGCCTTGGCTTTCTCGAGCAGCGAACGGAGCGTTGATGCCCCGAGACCTTCGCCGGCCCACTGATAGTTTAAGCTGCCGCCAGCTTTGGCATTTTCATCAACCACAACCACCGAGGCACCCGCTTCCGCGGCCGCAATGGCGGCTGATAATCCTGCAGGCCCTGCGCCGATGACTAAGACATCGCAGAAATCGTACGCTTTGGGAGTGCGCAGCCTCGTCAGTTTTGGATCAATCGTGCCGAGCCCCGCCATTTCGCGCATTTTTTGCTCGAAATAGGGAAACCAACTCTTCGGGCGGAAGAATGTTTTGTAATAGAAGCCCACCGGTAAGCAGGCGCCGAATTTATCGACGATTTTAGCGCGGTCTTTTGTTAATCCGCCAAACGTGTTGACGGCCGCAATCTGAGCACCGTCGTGAATCGGTGTAATATCAGCACGTAGATTGGTGCTGGCGCCGTTTTGCATCATCGCGTTCACATCGAGATTCGCCAGGCTGTAGATGCCACGAGCGCGATGATATTTGAAGCTGCGGCCTAATAGCCGCACGCCACTGGCCCACAATGCGCTAGAGAAAGTATCGCCGGCATAGCCTGTGAAGGATTGACCTTCGAAGCTAAACCGCAGGGTTCGGCTGCGATCGATCCATTCGGCGGGTTGTGGAGCAAGGCGGAAATTCATTGGCGGAATATCGGATGGTCTGGTTAGTACTAAATGTTTTCGGGCAAATAGGTGCGGAGGAATTCATCCTTGAGATTATCTCGTTCGGCGATGAACCATGTGCCACTGGCGAGGTGATACCACCATTCGCGGCGCACGCCTGGTTCGCCTTGGCGATTAAAAACATAATCTGCCCATTGCAAGTCGGTCGCTGAATTGGGGTCCGGCATGTTGCGCACTTCGCCACCAAACGAAAACTCTTGCAGCGGGCGCGGGCCGTTGATAGGACAGGTGAGTAATTTCATACGTTAATGTCCGACGGACGCGGCTCCCTTCTCGCCAACTTGGGCGAAGTTCGGGAAGCGGCTCAGGTTGAACGGTTTGATTAATTCGTGGTCTTCATTTTTCGCCATCGTGTAGGCCATCGTCGTGCCACAAACTGGAGTGGCTTTGAAGCCCCAGGTGCCCCAGCCCGAATCGATGTAGAAACCGCGGATGGGTGTCGTGCCCATGATCGGCGAAAAGTCGGGGGTCATATCCGACATGCCGGACCATTGGCGGTTGACTTTGATATTCGAGAGGAACGGAAACAATTGCAGCAAGTGATCGGCGAGACCTTCGACGAAATCGAGCGTCGAGCGCTCGGAATGCAGTTCGTACGGATCAAGCGAGGCGCCCATCACAAGCTCGCCGCGCGATGATTGACTGACATAGAGATGTAAACTTGCCGAAACGACGATGTTATTCAGCCACGGCTTGAGCGGTTCAGTCACGCAAGCTTGCAGCGGCTGCACGGTCATTGGCGTGCGCAGACCGACCATTTGGGTGATCCGAGGCGTATAGCCGGCGACCGCTGAAAGCACCTTGTTGGTCTTGATATAGCCGCGATCGGTTTGGACACCAACGACTTGGTTGTCTTTCACGTCGATGCCCGTAACGCAGGTCTTCTGATGGATTTCCACGCCGCGGCGATCGGCTTGTTTCCCGTATCCCCAGGCGACCGCATCATGCCGGACGATCGCGCCCGGCGGATGATAGAGCGCGCCGACGATCGGCATCTGGCCACCGCAGGAGATATCGATATAGGGACAGATTTTTTTGATCTCATCCGGCATGATCACATAGCTGTTCACGCCCAGATGCTTATTGACTTCCGCCCGCCAGCGCATGGTTCGCAGGGAAGCGTCGGTGTGGGCAAGGGTAAAGTGCCCGCGTTCGGAGTAGAACAGATTGATGTCCAGATCGTTCGATAGATCCGAAAACAACCGGACGCTTTCGGCGTAGAACTTGACCCCTTCTTCCGTGAGATAGTTCGAGCGGACGATCGCGGTGTTACGCCCGGTATTGCCGCCGCCAATGTAGCCTTTGTCGATGACCGCGATGTCGGTCAGGCCGTAATCGCGGGCCAGATAGTAGGCCACACCCAGCCCGTGCCCGCCGGCACCGATAATAACTGCTTCGTATTTATCTTTGAGCCGCGCCGGAGTGCGAAACATCCGCGGCTCGGAGTATTTTCGGCTCAGGCCGAACTTCAATAGTTTTAAGGGCATCGCGGGTTACAAATTCACTAGCTGCTGAATGGATTGGA
>CAZIGP010000455.1:0-4534 GCA_964538425.1 uncultured Pirellulales bacterium
CGAACGGTTTCCAGACGCAAACACGTGAGGCGACGACACTGGCGATTGCCAATATCACGCGATTCACGCCGACAGCGGACCAAACTGTTGCCTGATGCCTTTGGGCTTTCCGTGGTGGACGCTTTCGCGCCCTGGTCGGGGGCGAGTTTTTACTCGCATTGGTACGGGAGTCGAACCCGCGACAGCCAGATTCATGGTCTGGTGCTCTACCTCTGAGCTAACCATCTTAGGTTCCCATCACAGCCGTCGTTAAAACCCATGTACGGAACACGATTTGCCGATCGCCGCTGGCGAGACAACCGCGCCGCTGGCCGAGGCTGCGTTAACCAACTTGATGACTCTCATGTGCCGGTGGAGGTTCAGTTATTTTGCAATTTATTAACATCCTTTGTAATTGAGGACCGGTTTCAATTCGCGAATGATTCGCGTTAGATTGCGTTGGACACGCATTACTTTGTGGATGTCTTTGTAGGCTGAGGGGGCTTCATCGCGCAAGTACCGAACTTGCCGCTGGTCGAACCACACTGCGTTCATTTCACGCAGCAACTTGTTGGAGCTGATCGTTTTCATGGCATCGGTTCGGCTCATCGCACGCCCAGCGCCGTGGGAGCTAGAGCAGAGCGATTCCTCGTGACCGCGGCCGGCGACGTGAAAGCTGCTAGCTCCCATCGAACCTGGAATCACGCCGGGTTCATCGGCGTGGGCCGGCAAAGCCCCTTTGCGATGAACCCACAGTGTTTCGCCAAAGTGTGATTCTTTGCACACATGATTGTGGTTGCTGTGAATCAACGAGGCTGCATCGATTGCCACGGCGAATGTTCGCTGTATGAACTCGGCTACCGCTATGATCATCGCCAAGCGATTCTGCGAGGCATATCGTTCTGCCCACTGGGCATCGGCAAGATATGCGATTCCTTCGGGAGAATCGGCAACGAGTGCCGGCGGATAGTGTTTAGGGCTGGCTGCTTCGGTGATTGCTCGATGATGGGTGGCGATCGCTTGGCCGATGCCGCGCGAGCCGCTGTGAATCATCAACCACAGTTGGCCTTCGGCATCGCTTTGAAACTCAAGGAAGTGATTCCCCCGGCCAAGCGTGCCGAGTTGTACTCGGCCGTCGCGCGACTTGAGTTTTTCAAGTCTTGGATGGCTTAACGGTATTTGTTGCAATTCATTGGGGAGTGAGGCCGGCATAGTTTCTCGGCCGTGCCTCATTGCCGGGACTGCACGATATAATCCGGCCAGCACTTTTGCGGCTGCTTGCTCATCGGCTAAGAGATCGGCGGGCGCGTCAAATCGAATGGCGGCCATACCGCAACCGATATCGTTGCCGACGGCTGCTGGGTAAATCAGCGATTTTGTCGCCATTGCGACGCCGACACACACTTCTTTGGCGAGGTGAATATCGGGCATAATCGCCAGATGCTGCACGTCGTTGGCTTCGGCCAATCGTGCGATCGAGCCGGCTACGTCGGTGGTTAGCGGCTCAATCAGCCACTTGTGAATTTGTGTTTGGCGCTTGGTTGTCATCGCTCGCCCTCCTTTCTGGGCAGCGAAGCCGCTACTTGAAACAGGAGTGTTGGTGCTCGTTTGCGCGTGATTGCCGCGGCGATTTCGGTTCGCAAATGTCCGGCCGCGTGCGTAAGCTGGCCTAGGATTCTGTGTGAATCAAAATTTTTCTCAAGTTGTATAACCGGATATACGGTAATCAATAGTTGTGAAGCATCCGGCGCAGGCACAACCGAGGCCACTTGCAGCATTTGCAGCAATTCGTCGTGACAATCGGGGAGCAATCCATTGAGTATGTCTGCTACTTGGGCACACAATTGCAGTGTTTTACGATCGACTTTCTTGTGAGTTCGTTTGTGTTTGAAAAATTCTCGGGGATCAATGCCATCGTCTTCGCGGATTTCGGCACAGGAAGACAGCATCTGTTTTTGTGAAGGCTTGCGTGCGTTCATCGTTAATCTCTCGCGTGGAAGGGATGCCGGCGCGCAACGAGAGCGCCGACGAAGTGGGAACCAAAACGAAATCGCGAGAGCCTAGCCCGTATGGGCCAAGAAATGTCTTAGCCCGTGACGAGTGCCAGGCTCGACGACGCAGTAGTGCAGATGAAGGATTGCATGGTCGGCCTCCGGTAAGCTAAGGAGTTGAAGAAGTTAGCGGGACAACTCAAGTCTTTCACAGGAATATCAACGTGTCAAGCGAAACTATCTTGCAAGACGCCGGTGGGAGTCGAACCCACTTGAAACTGCTTTGCAGGCAGTTGCCTGGCCGTTTGGCTTCAGCGTCGGGCAGAAATAGGGAATGTGGAATGGGGAGTGGGGAATAATTAGAGGTGGGCATTGAATGTTCTTTATTCCCCATTCCACATTCATCACTCCACATTGCTTCAAGTGTCCTCGCCAGGAATTGAACTTGGTCTTCGACCTTCGCAGGGTCGCGTGCGAATCCGGCACACTCCGAGGACGGAATAAGGTTCAGGGTTCGGGGTTCAGAAGTTGAGAAGCCGAAAGGTGTCTTGTACTGATTTCTGACACGTGCTCTCTTACTTTTGATTCATAGAGCCGACGACTGGATTTGCACCAGCATTGTCCGGTTTACGGGACCGGCGCCTTTCTCAGTCGAGCCACGTCGGCGGGGGAGGGTTCGGGGTTCAGGAAGCAGGCAGGAAAATTGCTTTGTGTTCGTATCCTGAACCCTGTTAACTGAACCTTTTCAAGCACGAGCGCGAGGATTTGAACCTCGTGCAGCGGCTTTGGAGACCGCTTGCTCTCCCAGGAGCACGCTCGTAAAAGGGTTCGGGATCCAGGGTTCAGGGTTCAGGAATATGCACACGCTTCGCGTGTCAATTCTTGCTGAATCATGAACCCCGAACCCTGAACCCTCTGGATCAGCGTTCGAGGCTTACATTCCAGTAGGCCTCGCTGATGAACTTGGACCAGCTTTCGATGCGCACGGTGTGGCGGGCGTAGAGGGGCTTCCACTTCGGGCGCGTTGGCTGCTTGGCCAGTTTCATGCCGGCTTCGCGCGGGGTGCGGTCGGCTTTGCGCTTATTGCACGTCACACAAGCCAGCACGCAGTTTTCCCACGTCGATAGGCCGCCTTGCGAGCGCGGCAGGACGTGGTCGATCGTCAGTTCGTCGCCGCCTGGCTGGATGCCGCAGTATTGGCAGGTCCAGTGGTCACGCTTGAACAGGTTGCGGCGGCTGAAGCTAACGGCAGCCGTCGGCAGCCGATCGTAGCGGTCGAGCACAATCACTTCCGGTACACGCAGCCGCAGCCGAATGGCCTGGATGAAATCGTCGCCGTCGCGCGGATGCAGCCGCGACCAATCGGCCCAGTCGTAGAGCCGATAGTCGTCCGGATCGACCACACGAGCCGATTCGTTCCACAACAGCACCAGCGCGCGGGCCACCGTGGCCACGTTGACCGGCTGCCAGTTGCGGTTGAGAACGAGTGTGGGACGATGCAGGATTTGGGTCACGTTATCACCAATGACAAATGATTAATATTGAATGTTTAACGAAAGACGAACGCCTCCATGACGAAACTGGGCAACGAAAAGTTCGCGCCACTTCGTCATTAGACATTTTACGAAGGGGGTGTCTGAGCGGAGTTGAACCGCCACCTTCTGGTTCACAGCCAGACGTGCAGAAACCGCTACACCACAGACACCGTAATTTTCGTTACTTGGAATTTAAACTCAGTCGACGAATTTCTCGTTTATTCAATTGACGCTTACTGACAGCAAAGACAAACGAACCATAAGCACGTTCGGCTTCGCGCTCGGTAATTTCGACGACTCGTTTTCGCAAAACGACGTCTCGTCGCCACATTGTGTCGGAATTGATCGGATGCAGCACAATTTCATACCAAATGCCGTCAATCAACCGATGCTCGCGGCTATCATCGATGCGAACGCGATCAAGAGGCATCTGTGGACTCGAAACCCTTTCCTCTTTGATTTCTCGCAGCAAACCGGTTTGTGGGCAAACATACAATTTATGCCACCCTTGACGTCTCAGCGGCTTGCCGGTGTGCCAGCCCTCTCCGTGATAGAGCACGCCGTCGATTTCAAAGACTTGAGTCGCGACGAAATCGCCAACATGGTCGCGAACGTGGCTTTGAACAGCGGAGTCGACTCGGATATGGGCACAAATTTCTGAAAAAACTTTATCCCACGGACGCCCAATCTGGCTATGTAAGAACCGACGAAGCGGTCCTAAATGTTCATTCAAGCATTTGGTGTTGCCCTTGAGTGCATAAATACTTTCGCGCTTCGGCCAGCTTTCTGGCGAGAGCTTGCTCCACCGTCTGGAGTATCCTTTCCGGGTTTTCTTATTTCGTGAACTCCAGCGCGGCCGTTCGACGATCACCTTCGCCATGTCCCAACGCATTAAATTACGCAACGTTCCTTTCTAATTGAATGCTCTGATTAAAATCAGCACCTCGACCAGGACTCGAACCCAGAACTCCTCGTTCGAAGCGAGGCATGATGATCCTTTTCACCATCGAGGCATGCGAAAAGCGGCGT
>CAZIGP010000456.1:0-4518 GCA_964538425.1 uncultured Pirellulales bacterium
GCGATGATCCATGGGATGCGTGGACGCTGGAATGGGCCACCGCTTCGCCGCCGCCATCGTACAACTTTGAAGAAGTGCCGACGGTCTACAGTCGCCGTCCCTTGTGGGATTTGAAGCACCCGGATGACCCGGATTGGAAATATGAGTGAAGCAAAGTAGGCGGTAAGCAGTATGCGGTAGGTAGTATGCGGTAGGCAGTACAAATTAAGGTTAACAATTTCATGAGTAATCGCAGTTCTGGTTCGGCGGTGATCGCGGGAGTACCTGCTGGTACTTTGCCCTCGCCGCCTACTGCTTACCGCCTACCGCCTACTCAGGTTGGCATGCTCGCGTTTCTGTTGTCCGAAGTGGCATTCTTCAGCACTCTGATTACTACCTACATTGTTTTTCTGCGAGAGACGACCAACAGTCACCCTAGCCCTGCGGAAGTATTTCATTTGCCACTGGTCTTCACTAGTACGGGCTGTTTGCTCTTTAGCAGCGTGACCATTCACTTTGCTGATCGTGCATTTCGTCGTGGCCATCGCGCTGGTTTTTTGAGCTGGTGGGGCATGACGATACTGCTTGGTGCTACTTTCATCGCTTGTACGGCCAAAGAGTGGGGCGATTTGATTAGCAAAGAGGGGTTAACCATCAGTCGCAATATGTTTGGCAGCACCTATTTCACGCTGGTCGGTTTTCATGCCGCGCACGTAACGATCGGTTTGTTAGTGCTGTTGATTGTTTGGATCCTTGGCTGGCAACGAAAGCTGAACGAACAAAGCGCTGCAGGCGTAGAAGTTGTGTCGTGGTATTGGCATTTTGTGGATGTGGTGTGGATTGTTGTTTTCACACTTGTATATCTGATTTCTGCCGAACATCGACAGTACATTCTTTGGTTTGGTTTGGGCGTGGTCGTGTTGGCGTTTTTCTTGATTCGATCGGAATTGCATACGAAGCAACATCCAGCCTCGGAAGTTCGCTAATCGCCGATTATGGCAAAATCGCAAGATCACAAATCGAGTGCAGAGCACGTGCCAAATGGTGCGGTCGAAATGCCGAGCGCGACCGCGTGGCCGATTGTGTTGGCGGCGGGCATTACCCTGGTGATGCTAGGCGTAGCAACGAGTTTGGTGTTTGCGGTTGTTGGCGGTTTGCTGATGGCGTCGGGGTTGATCGGTTGGATTTCACAGTTGCTTCCCGGCCGCGGGCATGAGTTTGAAGAATTAGCCTCGGCCACGGCGCGGCCGAAACCGATTGTTTCGCGACCTGGCACTGTCGAGCCATTGAAACCAGGTGTTGTCGGTTATCGTTTTCAACTGCCAGAAAAAGTTCATCCGGTTTCGGCTGGATTTAAAGGCGGAATTCTTGGCGGGCTTGTGATGCCGATTCCGGCACTTATTTGGGGCGTGCTCAGCGGCAACGGGATTTGGTTCCCTGTCAATTTACTAGCAGGGATGGTTATGCCCGGGTTGGATGAAGGTCCTGCAGATCAAGTAGTGCAGCATTTGCAAAGTTTCTTGCCAGGACCATTTGCGATTGCGCTAGTGATTCACATCGTCATGTCGATTTCGCTCGGTTTGATCTACGGCGTGATTTTGCCAACGCTTCCTCCCATGCCTGGTGGACCGCTCTTGCTTGGAGGCATCGTGCTGCCAGCGCTGTGGACGGCTGCCAGTCATTCGCTCATGGGTTTGGTCAATCCGCTATTACACAATTATGTCCATTGGCCGTGGTTTGTCGCGTCGCAGTTTGTGTATGGCATAACGGCGTCGCTGGTGATTATGCGATCAGAAAAAATTCCTATTGCGCCGCGTGGCCCAGGGGGCGATGAAGGCGAACCGTCGCCACCACCTGGCTGGCTAGGTTGCATTGCATTTTTTTTGATCGCCCTCTCTGGCTGTAGCGATCAATTGCCGGGCAAGCCAGTGCTGGCAAAAGAATATGTGATGCCGGAGGAAATTACTGATTTCAAAGATTTATATGGCCAGCGATGTGCGGCTTGTCACGGGGCAGATGGAACTTTGGGTGTCGGGCCGCCGCTGAACGAGGCATTATTTTTGGCGTTGGTCGGCAAGGATGAATTGAAAGATGTTATTTCCAACGGTCGCAAGGGAACCTTGATGCCAGCATGGTCGCAATCCAATGGCGGCCCACTTACGGAGAAGCAAATTGCGTCATTAGTGGAAGGCATCCAATCACGAAAGTGGCAAAGTGATACCTCCTCGGTAACCCGAATTATTCCACCTAATGCTCCTCCATTACTTCCGTCTGCTAACGCCCAAGGAAATCATGAACGTGGCGAAAAGGTGTTTTCAGCAGCATGTGCGAGTTGTCACGGCAGTAAGGGAGAAGGCGAAATGGCCGGGGCGCTAAAAGACTCGGCCTTTTTGGCGCTGATAAGCGATACGTTGCTGCGGCGAATTATTATCACGGGCAGGCCAGATTTAGAAATGCCTAACTTTGCCGATAGCACAGGTCGAACCGCAGATTTCAAACCATTGACTGGGCAAGATGTCGACGATTTGATTGCCCTGTTCAGTCACTGGCGCAATCAATCGAATGCGGCTGAAAAGTGAGAAGCAAAATAGAATTTTATCGAAGCTAAGTCCTTGTTCATTGTCATGGCAAATTCCAAACAAAAACGTGGGTCGGATAACGCCGAGCGGCGAACGTTTCTCATGGTGTTCACCGGCTTAATCAGTGCGGTAGCAGCGGCCGTGGTGGCGATTCCAGGCGTTGGATATTTTGCCGGTGCGATGCGTCGCAGTAAGCAAGCTTGGGTCAACCTTGGGGCGGTGGGGGAATTTCCTGAAAATGAAACGCGGCTCAAAACATTTATCAACCCACTGGAGCAACCATGGGATGGAATGACCGCCAAGACAGGCGTGTATGTGCGTTACCTGGGTCGCGAAAACTTTAAGCACCAATTTCAGGTGTTTGCCATTAACTGCACACACTTGGGCTGTCCGGTGGAATGGTTTCCCCAATCGGGATTGTTTATGTGCCCATGTCATGGCGGGGTGTATTACGAGAACGGTGAACATGCCAGCGGACCGCCACCACGTGGGTTGTATCACTGCGAGTGGCGAGTGAACGATGCAGGGCAGCTTGAAATTCAGGCGCCTCATTTGCCGACATTGCATCACACGCTACGTGAGAATGAACAGGTAAAAGGGTAAACGGCAAAAATTGATTTGTTAAAGATGTTCAAACGCATTTACCACTGGTTTGATTTTCGCCTCGGCATTAGTGAAACATTCATGCCGATGCTGCGCCACCCGGTGCCGCGCGAAATAGCGGGGCCACTCGGTTGGTGGTATGTGTTTGGCAGCGCCTCGCTGACGCTATTTCTGATTCAGATTCTCAGCGGCATTGGACTCGCACTTACCTATGTTCCGAGCGCCGATCAAGCCTATGAAAGTTTGCTGTATTTGAACTACCAGCAGCCGTGGGGCTGGTTTATGCGATCGCTTCACTATTGGTCTGGTTCTGCCATGGTGGTGATGGTGCTGGTTCACATGACGCAGGTATGTTTGCACGGTTCTTACAAATACCCGCGAGAATTGACTTGGATTCTTGGTGTTTGCTTGCTCCTTTGCACGCTTGGCATGGCTTTCACCGGGCAGGTACTCCGCTGGGATCCCGATGCTTATTGGGGCGTCGGTGTCGGTGCATCGATGGCGGGTCGTGTTCCTGAAGCAGGACCGACAATTGTCGATTTAATGCTTGGCGGACCAATCATCGGTGGCGATACGCTGAGTCGATTTTTCGCTTTGCATGTGTTTGTGATTCCCGGCGCGCTCATCGCGTTTTTGGCAGCGCATTTGTGGTTGGTACTCAAGAAAGGCATTAGCTCGCCGCCAAAACCTGGTGTGCTAGTCGATCCGGCGACTTACGATGCCCAGTACGAACGCGAAACACATGGGCAAGGCGTGCCTTTCAGTGCCGAGCCAATTTTAAAAGACATTATTTTTTCGGCACTGGTGGTGATTGTGGTTGTCGCCATTGCTGCGATTGCTGGGCCGAAAGGGCCTAGCGCGCCGCCTGATCCAACACTGCCGGGGGCAAACCCTCGTCCTGATTGGCCGTTTTTGTGGTTGTTTGCACTGTTGGCACTTAGCCCTCCGAGTGCTGAAACGGTGATTATTCTCGTGCTGCCGGTGGTTTTGATCTTAGGATTGCTGGCGGTTCCTTTGATTTCCAATCGTGGCGAGCGAGCACCAAGCCGTCGGCCCATGGCGGTGCTGCTTGTCGTTTTCATTTATACGGCGCTTGGCGTGTTAACCCACTTGGGGCACACTGCGCCTTGGTCGCCGGTGATGACAGCTTGGAGTAGCGATCCGATTCCGGTGGAGATAATTAAATCGAAGGATAACATTCTTACGCCGCTGCAATTGCAAGGCGCTGTTGTATTTCAAAACAAACAGTGCCGTAATTGCCACTCGCTGGACGGTATTGGCGGCAAACGTGGACCCGATCTGACTCATGTCGGCCAGCGGCTCACGTATGATCAACTCGTGGATCAAGTCAGCAATG
>CAZIGP010000457.1:0-4518 GCA_964538425.1 uncultured Pirellulales bacterium
GTTGGTTCGGCTGCTCGCAGCAGCAATTGGCGGCGGTTGCGTGGCAATCATCTATCGCGTCTCTCATGGGTGGATCAAGAACGATTCAGCGGTAATGACCACAACGCTGGTATTACTGTCAATCCTGATTGCCATGGTATCGATGGTCGTCGGCGACAGTGTTGCACTGGCTTTCAGTTTAGTTGGCGCGCTATCGATCATCCGTTTTCGTACCGTGGTGGAAGATACCCGCGATACGGCATTTGTGATTTTTTCGGTCGTCGTGGGCATTGCGGCCGGCGCAGGATTAATCAAGATTGCTCTCTTGGGAATTCCAATCGTGGGCGTTGTGGCCGTGTTGCTCGGCAGGTCGCGCACAACGCCGACGGCGCTTCCACCCTCTCCGGAAAGCGCATTAACCGTGCGGCTTGGCCTGGGGCGAGATCCAGAGACTGCGCTGTCTGGTGTGTTGAATCGCCATCTCGATAGCCATCGGTTAACGGCGGTTGAAACCGCACGCCAAGGTGCCGCTCTCGATTTACATTTTTTGGTTCGCCTGCGATCCCCCAGTGCCATGACCACGCTCGTCGCAGAACTGAATCAAGTCGAAGGTGTTCAAAGCGTGGAACTGCGGCTGTGAATCTCTCAAAAATCGTACAAGGATATTAAAATGTTACATCATTCCTCCTCTCGGATCAGAACATTCGTCTTTGGCTTGATTCTCCTTAGTGTCGCAACCGCTTGGTCACAACAACCACGAGGGCCAGGCCGTCGTGGTTTCCCAGGCCCGCCGGGTGGCCGCCCGCCAACGTCACTTTTAATGCTGCTCAATATTCCTGAAGTGCAAAAAGAAATCGGCGCCGACGAAGAACAAAAAAAACAAATCGAGAAACTGCAAGACGATTCTCAACAGCAAATGCAGTCGCTGTTCAACGACTTTCCGCCAGCAGACGAACCACCCGAGCAAGATCGGCCGCGTGACGATTTTCGCTCCAAAATGGCAGAGCTGAATCAGCAGTCGGACGAGAACCTTGGCAAACTGCTGACAGCAAAACAACTCCAGCGCCTTCGCCAACTGCAATTGCAAAACGAAGGAGCCGCAGCCTTCACCAAACCCGAAGTAGCCGAAAAGCTCGCTCTCAGTGAAGAACAACGAGAAAAACTCCGGGAAATCCAAGATCGCAGTTTCTCCGGCTTCGGCCCGCCGCAAATTGACCCGAAAGACAAAGTCGACGCGGTGGCACTCCTCTCCGCCGATCAAAAATCAATCTGGACTACGCTCGTTGGTGAAGAATTCAAATTTCCCGACGTCGGCAGCCCCTTCGGGTTCGGCCCTGGCCGCGGCGGACCGATGGGCGGCGCGGAACGAAAACTGGTCAAACAGTTTGACAAAAACGACGACGGCTGGTTGAACCAAACCGAACGCAAAGCCGCACGAGAAGCGCCAAACAGCCAACCGCAGCGTGGCCGAGGTGGTCTGGGGAGGCGCGGGCCAGGCGGGCGCGGAGGCGGCCCATTTGGCGGCGACGAAGAAGGCAAGCCCGGCCCAAAAGTCTCGCCGGATGAAGTCCAAACTTTTTCGCCCGAGGTGTCACTCTACGATCCCAACACGGTGCGCACGCTGTTTCTCGAGTTGGAAAATCCCGATTGGGAAGCAGAACTCGAAGCGTTTCATAACACCGACGTCGAAGTGCCTGCCGTACTGACGGTCGATGGCAAACAGTACAAAGGCGTCGGTGTTCATTTCCGAGGCATGTCCTCCTATGGAATGGTTCGGCGCGGTTCGAAGCGTTCGCTAAATGTCTCGCTCGATTTCATCGATGCCAAGCAGCGGTTGCTCGGGTACAAAACCCTCAACTTGCTCAACTCGCACGAAGACCCAACGTTCATGCATACCGTCTTGTATTCACACATCGCGCGGCAATACATTCCAGCTCCCAAGGCCAACTTTGTAAAAGTGGTCATCAACGGCGAAAGCTGGGGCTTGTATGTAAATACCCAGCAATTTGACAAAATTTTCGCTTCGGAAAACTACAGCAACTCAAAAGGAACGCGCTGGAAGGTCCGTGGCAGTCCCGGCGGCGATGGCGGATTAAATTATCTCGGCGACAAGGTGGAAGATTACAAACGCCGCTATGAAATCAAATCCGGCGACAAGCCAGAAGCGTGGCAGGCACTGATCACACTTTGCCGCACACTCAAGGAAACGCCTTTGGACCAGCTTGAAGCAGCCTTGCAGCCCATGCTCGACGTCGACCAGGCGCTGTGGTTCTTGGCGCTCGATAATGCACTTTGCAACAGCGATGGCTATTGGATTCGTGCGAGCGATTACTGTATCTATCTGGACGAAGCCGGAAAATTTCACGTCGTGCCCCACGATATGAACGAAACTTTTCAAGCCGCCATGGGCCCCGGCATGGGCCGCGGGGGCCCCTTGGGCGGTAGGCCGCAAAACCGCCGTAACGAAGGCGCCGACGAGCGGAATCCCGAAGGCCGCAATCCAAGCGGCCGGAATGGTCCCCCTCCTGAAGGTCGCGGCGAAGGCAGATCTGCCGGTGGGGCCGCGCTCGATCCGCTGATCGGCATGAACGACGCCCGCAAGCCGCTGCGCAGCCGGTTACTCGCCGTGCCGAGCCTGCGCGAAAAATATCTTCGCAATGTACGCACGATTGCCGAAAACTGGCTCGATTGGAACCACCTCGGCCCCTTGGTCGCGCAATATCAATCCCTCATCGAAAAAGAAGTTGAACAAGACACACGCAAACTCACCTCACTGGCCGCATTCCGTCAATCGCTATCCGAAGAGGCCCCACCTGCCGACGATCGCAGCCGCGCAAGAACTCGCAACCTACGTTCGTTTACTGACGCTAGGCGGAACTATTTGCTCAATTATCGAGCACCGGATTAATACCCAAGCTTCCCGCGGCAATTTTATTAGGCTGAAAGCGGTAGTATCAGTGCGCCGATCTCTACGGATTTCTTCAAATCCGCTGCGCAACGATGAAAGTGTGCGCAGAATTACATCGATCGCGATGTTCTAGCGTTTTTGAATTGCCAAGGAGCTGAGAGCGATTATATCAAATGTACACTAATAATCAAGTAGGCGGTAGGCAGTAGGCAGCGAAGTCAGGGACAATGCAATGAACCACAGAGACGCAGAGAGGCAAGAGTGGGGAGTGAATAAAGAAACTAAGTGGGTGGAATTTATAAGCGTTGCTAATGCTGATGTCCCACGAAGATCACGATGTCCACGAAGATTTGTGCTTGCGCAGGTGTTGCCTTCGTGGGACGGTGCCTGTTTGGTCTGCCTAGGTTGCCTGGATTGCAGTTCTATTAAAGTATATCCATATGTTCACATTAGGTAAGAGGCGAAGGTTAGGGATGGGTGGCCCCACGAAGGTTGCGAATATCGGGGTGGTGTGCGCGCCGCCTTCGTGGGGCCATGTGTTGGCCTAGGTTCGCTAGATTGCCTAAGTGTACTTTTGTTTCGATTTAGGGTTCAGGGTTCGGGGTTCAGGAGTCAGAGGTGTTTGGATGCAAATGTGGAGTGGGGAATGTGGAATGGGGAATAATTGGATCGGCAGAAGAGCGTGCGACTGAAAGTTGGAGAGCTGCGGGCAAGGACCGGCCGTTGATTTCGGTCGGGTTTTTGCGTCATTTGGCTTATTTCTTCGGTTGAACCTTCATACCGGCGTTGGTGGTTGATAGGGTAAAAGTGTCGAATTTGCCAAGGGTTTTTGTGACGCGCGCGCAAAAATAAAATTTTTGGTCAAAATCGTATGAAAGTTGGCGCGCGGTAAACACTGTAAAATACAGTGTTTTTGCCAAATCAACTTTCAGTGAACTTTCATAGTGCCTTCTCAAGCCGTTTGCCGCACCTCGTCATTTGCCGAACGAAAGTGAGTTTTGGTGTGCGCGAGGAGACTGAAAGATCAGCGAGCGGCAGTCAAATGAACCACGGAGACACAGAGACACGGAGAAGGCAAATAAGGCCAGAGAAATAATCACGAAAGCACGACAGCACGAAAATACTAAGAGCAAAGAACATGAGGAGACGGAGGAAGCGGAGTAAAAAACATTTTAAAACATGGATTAATTTCCGGTTGGGTTTGCGGGGCAAACCGTTTTGGGCCGGAGAAATTCGGGCTTTTGGCGTTTCTGATTACGCGCAAAAAAAGTGCATGGAAATGAGGGTTCTGAAAAACCGCGTTTTGTTCGAGGGAAACACAGAAAATGAGAAAACACATTTCCGGTCGATTTCCGGTGGCGAAGGAAATTTGCCTTTTCGCAATCAAAACCGATCAGTAATTGCCGAGTGTTTTTGTTCTTTCCTATCGAAAATGCGAAAGGAAAAGAAGGTCAGGCCCGACTAATCACTGCGCAGCATCGACCGTCACAGACTCATTTGCTGGCCGCTTGTTGTTTCGAATATCAAGATGGATTGCCAAAGAGCAGCCAGTCATTGTATCAAATGTACAGTATTAGTCAAGGGCGAGGATCGAATCCTAAAGATTGAAATCTTCAAGGTTTCAGTGCTTC
>CAZIGP010000458.1:0-4494 GCA_964538425.1 uncultured Pirellulales bacterium
TTTGCCACTTCCTTCTAAATCAGCTCCCACAATTTGGCCCACAAAGCGATCAGGAACAACCACTTCGCCAACCGGTTTGCCTTCGTGTCCGAAGATCGCTACGGTTCCGTTTTGGTGAGTACAAAGCAGTTGGCGATTTCCATTAGCGTTTGGCTCTGTAACCGTTGAAGGTTGGGCAAACTCCAGGCTGCGCTCTCGCCAAATGCGATTACCTTCAAGCGATACTCCCTGTAGGCCAATTCCGGCAAAATAGCCGACGCACAATTCAGGTGTGCCATCTCCCACCAAGTCTGCAAGCAAAACGTTGGTTAACTGCGCATCAGGTGCATCTTCTGGCTTAGGGAAGCTTAAAATCCGTTTCCAATTTTCATCGAAGACGTGAAATTGTGGTTGACCCACGGCCGAGCCAACAAAGTAGCGCTTGCCTTGCTTATCAACCGCGGTTCGTAAATAGGTCACGATCGATGTCTCGGGCAAATCGAGTTCATGCTTTGCAGAAACTTTGCCTTCGCTGTCGATTTCGAGCACCGATCTGGCGCCATCGATGACTAGAATTTTCGGCGGGCTATTAGGTTCATCAATCAGCAACAGATTGGCCGGATTTTTCAATTCCTCGGCAGACCAGAGTTTGGTGAGTTTTAGATTTGTAGGTTCGCTGCGCTGGGCAACAGGTGTTGCCTCGGATACTGGGATTAATGAGTCAGAAACTTTGGCATCTGCCGGAAGTTCAAATTTAAATGCTTCATCTTCAAATCGAACATCGAACTGCGCTTTAGCAAAAGTGATCGTTAAACCGGTTGTTTTTTCACCGTTTTGATCCCACTGCTTGGCAATCAGCGCTGGCATATCGAGCCGAACAAGCAGATTAGACTGAACATCGACCCAAAACACTAACTTGCCATAAGATGTGTCAAGTTCTACCCGGTTGCAACGCTGGCCATCGGTAGACTCTTGTGGCAGCAATTTTGCCGGTGCCATTGCCTCGCGCAACATTTGGTCGAGTGGATTATCTTGCAACAGCATTTGCAAAGTGAGTGGCGCGCCGACCGGCGTTTCTTGTAATGCGCGACTCAATTGTTGGTCGCGTACTACATCGTTTGGCGTTAGAGTTGCCGGGGCTGGTACTTTCATGACCACATTCGGTACATGCGGCACCGTGGCATAAAGATTCTGGCCATCGCAAACTACGCGGGCGTCGTAACATTCAAGTCTTAGTTTGTTCGGCCGTTCAAACGCCACTCCATATCGAAACATCTGCTCAAGAGTGTCGTCATTGCGGCTAAAATAACGGCGCACCGAGGCCTCGTCGGCATATCGATCGGCTTTGCGATACGTGGCCTGCATGTCTTTAAGTATCTGATCGGCCGTACGAGTTTCCGGTTTGCTAGGCGGATCGTTGGCATTTTTGGCTTGGCCATTACTTTCTTTTTTCTCGGTAGTAGATGCTCCCGACGAGGCATTGGCATTACCACCACCATTGCAGCCTGCAGCAGCAATCGCCATGGCGGCTAAAATGACAAACAATAAGCCAGCGGCAGCGCCAAACATTGCCTGGCGGTTATGCTTACGGAGTTCAACAGACTTCATGTCTCGAGATTCCTATATAATTTGCTAGCGAAGGCATATCTAAAAAACTGCCAAAGCGCGATTATGAACATTTCTGGCCCTTTGGGTAAAGCTCAACTCCTTGACCTTAGGCAAATTACGGCGCTATGATGCCCGAGCAAGAATTCCCTGAATTAACGTGCTAGCATGATTTCAATCTTAAAATACGGAACGAATAGCCAATTGGAGCTCGATCTTGCTCCCGAGATGCTGGTGACAAATTGCGAAAGTCCCGCTAAAACCAATCTCGAAAAAGTTCAATCCGCAGAGCGCGCCGTGGCCGAGCCGCTGAATTTTCCGCCGATTAAACAAGCGATTGTTCCAGGCGATCACATCGTTCTCGCTCTTTCGCCCGCCGTGCCGCAAGCGACCGATGTCGTGGCGGCGATCATTCCGATTCTGTTGGAAGGAGGAGTTACCGGCGAAGACGTTACCGTGATCCAAACCGCCGATGACGTGGAAGCAGGTTTGCCAGATCCGCGCTCGAAACTGCCTGAGAATTTACGAAATTCGGTGCAGTTATTCACACACAATCCTGACGAACAAACGCAATTAAGCTACCTAGCTGCGGATGCACAAGGAGAGCCGATCTATCTCAACCGCCGGATGTGCGAGGCCGATTTTGTTATTCCCATCGGTTGTTTATGGCCTGTTGAAGCGGTGCAACGAAATGGCAGCAAACATATTTGGAATGAAACCATTTATCCGACATTTGGCGATCGAAAAACGATTGAGCGTTTATCACCGAGTGGGATCCCTCAAAGCAAAGGACAAATTGCCCACCGTTTAGACCTGATCGATCAAATGGCCTGGTTATTAGGGGTGCATGTAACCGCTCAAGTTGTCCCGGGCGGAAACGGCCAATATCGGCAAGTTTTTGTGGGATCACCCGAACAGGTGTTTCAAGAAGGCCGTCGTTTATGCCGGCAAGTATGGCAGCACGAAGTGCCGCGTCAGGTGAGTTTAGTAATCGCTTGTCTTAGCGGCGGTTCAACACAACAAACTTGGGAAAATGTTGGCCGAGCTTTGGAAGCGGCACTGCGCGTCGTAAAGGATGGAGGAGCCGTCGTAATTTGCACGGAACTCGATGAGTTGCCAGGTCCCGCTTTAAAGCAACTGGCCTCAGCAGCCGATCTGGAAGCAATTCAGCACCGCTTGCGGAAGCTCCATTCATCGGATGCTTCGTTGGCCAGATTGTTAGCCCAATCGCTCGATCGGGTTTCTATCTTTTTGTTGAGTAAATTGAAAGAAGATGTCGTAGCATCTCTTGGGTTTGCTCATATTGCAAACCCCAGCGAGATCAACCGATTGGCTGCGCATCACGATTCGTGCCTGCTGCTTGCAGATGCGCAATATGCTGTACCAACTGTGATTGAAGAGTGAGTTTTTGAACTTTTTAATGTAATGGCGACTTGTACCACGGAATTTGATGCCCAATACGCCACTTTAACGGCAGGCGTGGGACTGGTCGATTTTAGCAATCGAACCCAGATTGAACTCAGCGGTAGCGACTGTGCAAAGTTTCTACACAATCTTTGCACCAATGCCATCAGGGAGTTGCGACCAGGCAGTGGTTGCGAAGCTTTTTTGCTGAATGTTAAAGGCCACGTTGTCGGGCACGTTTTTGTTTTTGTTGGCGAACAGTCGATCGTTTTGGAAACTGTACCGGGGCAAGGCGAACGGTTGATGACACACATCGACCGCTACATCATTCGCGAGGATGTACAACTTCACGATCGATCCATGGAATGGGCCGAACTATTACTCTCAGGAATGCAAGCAGAAACCTTACTGGCCGAGCATTCACTGCCTATTCCGAAACAAAAGCTAGAACATACCTCTGCCACGATTGCGGATCAGGAGGTTTGGGTGCGACGGGTAGATATGGCTGGACCAATCGGCTTTCTGATTGCGGTGCGTCGTGAAGCAATCAAGAGCGTATTGGACTTTCTTGTTCAAAGTGGCGCAGTGCGATGTAGTGACCAGGTTTTTGAAACTTGCCGTATTGAGCGAGGCACTCCTTTATTTGCAAAAGACATTACCGAAGACAATCTGCCACAAGAAGTTGGTCGTGATTCGCAAGCCATCAGCTTTACGAAAGGATGCTATTTAGGCCAGGAAACGGTAGCACGGATTGACGCATTAGGTCATGTAAATCGGCTTCTAAAGGGCCTGAAATTGGATTCAACCGAGTTGCCATCTGTTGGTACAGAACTAACAAGCAACGATAAAGTCGTTGGCAGTGTTACCTCCTCTTGCTGGTCTCCTCAGTTAAATTCGCCATTAGCGCTGGCGTATGTTCGTCGTGGGCATCACGAGCCAGGCGTTAAGCTAAAATGGGGAGCTAGCAATGCAGAAGTGATCAATTTGCCTCTCTCAAAACCATTGATTTCATAGCCGCGGCGACCCGGCTACCGGAATTTCAGCAGGCAAATTGTCCAGCCATTTGACGATACGTCCGACGATGTCGAGATCGGGAGGCACTTGGCCGACGATCTTGAAATGATTGCCAGATAGCGATTGGGATAGGCTTTTCAGATTTTGCATAGCGCCGTCAAGAAACTTTGCCGTCTCGACATCGGTTAAATCATGTCGCAGCAATTCGGTACGGTCTGCGGTCCTTCTTGGCGTCAGCGCTGCCAATCGCCCATCGACTGCTTTAATCAGCTTGTCTTCGGAAAATCCTCGCCGCAGCTCATTATTGGCATTGAACTGATAGACAATGTTCGGGCCAAAATAAAAGCTTATGGCTCCATCGCGACGAAATCCTACAACGATCGGTTCTTTCAACCCGGAGATTTCTAGCTCAACACGCTCAACCAATGCCGTTGCCTCTCGCAACAAATCTTCGCGATCGGCATTTTCTCGAGCCATCGGTAGTTCTCAATC
>CAZIGP010000459.1:0-4482 GCA_964538425.1 uncultured Pirellulales bacterium
CCGATACCGGAGCGTCATTGCTAATTATATTCAATGGCCTGCGCTTGTTGCGTCCTGGCAGTCAATGAAAGGAGATATTTCGATGGAAACATCAAATCTTCAAAGTGCTGAGATCATTGAAACGAATCAGCTACTGCCGTTCACGGACCAGTCGGAGCAGAATAAGCCCCGAAAAAAGGATGGCCGAGGACGGCAGCCGACGTTTAAGCCGGAAGACCGTCGCATCCTGGCGGATTTAATTCGCGAACATGGCGCGCGTGGCGCGCAGAGGGTTTCGCCGATTCCGGTCTGTTTTGCTACGATTTTGAAAATTACCAAAGAGTTTGGGATCAGCCTCAAGAAAGGGCGTCGGCCGGGAAAGGCCGCCTGACGCATCACGTTCACGAGAAGTCGCGCACTCTTCAAAAAAGTCGCGATAGTCACATCTGGCGAGCAGGGAGGCTCGACCATGAAAACAATACACCTATTGGCAGTTGCCGGTGCTTTGGTATCCGGCACTTTTGCTACGGCTCAAATGCCCGAATCAACCATCCGGCTACTGCCGTCAACCGAAAACGCTGCGCCACCACCCTCTACGCAGACAACGCCTCGGCCATTGCAGCCGGTGGTTACAGCAGTGCCCCCGCCGAATACACAGTTCGTGCCGCAAACCGGGCCGAATGCGCTGCCGACCGCCGGCGCTCTTGAGCCGTTGCCGCCGACATCGACACCGCCGCAAGCGGTCATTCCGGCGATGGCTGCGACGACAACTCAACCCGGAATACTCCCCGAAGGGTCGCCGCAAACTCGGCCCGAAGCAATTCCTCCTGGAATGCAGATGCCAGCAGCACCGTGCGCCTTCGGATTGGCAGATTTGGAAGGCATCGCACTGGGTAATAATCCGACACTCGCTCAAGCATCGGCGCGCGTTCAGGCAGCACGATCGGATTATGTGCAAGTAGGACTCTACCCCAACCCCACGGTCGGTTATCAAGGCGTGGAAATCGGCAACGAAGGACGGGCTGGGCAGCAAGGTGTATATCTCGGCCAGGAGTTCGTGCTTGGCAAGAAACGCCAGCTTAGCCGTAATGCGGCGGCGCAGGCAGTGCGACAGGCGGAGCAAGAGTTTGAGGCCCAAAGAATGCGCGTCGTGAATGACGTGCGCACCGGGTTCTACGACACTTTGGTCGCGCAGCGACGGATGGAGATTGTCGGACAGCTAACGGGCATCGCCGAGCAAGGACTTACCACGACTCAAAAACTTTTCAAACCTCCGGCGCAAGATGTCCCTTTATCCGATGTCCTGCAAGCGGAAATCGAATTGAGCAACATCCGCATTGTGGCGACGAACGCCAACAACGCCTATCTCTCCGCTTGGCGGCGCTTGGCTGCTACGCTGGGCGTACCGAACATGGCACCTGTGCAACTCGTCGGCGACCTCGAAGCAGGCATTGGTGAACTCACGTGGGAGCAGTCGCTGCAACAAGTTCTCGGCCGCAGCCCAGAATTGGCAGCGGCTCGTGCCGGGGTCGAACAGGCGCGCTGGGCATTGAGTCGCGCTCGCGCTGAACCCATTCCCAACGTCGATGTGCAACTTACCATGCAACACGATAACACCTCGACAAGTGATATTACCGGAGTACAAGCTGTTTTGCCGTTTCCACTTTTTAATCGGAATCAAGGCGGGATCGGTCGCGCCCAGTCGGAGCTAACCGTTGCCAGCCGCGAGGTCGAGCGCGTTCAACTGGAATTGCAGCAGCGGCTTGCCGCAGCTTATGAACGATACTCCAATGCCAAGCAGCAGGTCGATCGCTACTTGAAGGAGATTCTGCCCAAATCGAAACAGGCACTCGATCTTGTGGCGGCTGGTTATCGCCAGGGGGAGTTCAACTACCTGATGGTCCTCAATGCCCAGCGAACCTATTTTCAGACCAATTTGGCGTATCTTGATGCCCTACGCGAGCTTCGGGAAACAAGCATCGCGATCGAGGGATTGCTCCTTACGGGCAGTTTAGGCGTCAGTTCCGCACCGCCGAGCAATCCACCAAATTATCCCAGTTGGGACGCAAGCCGCGTTGTCCCTGGCATGGGAAGGTAGTATGATTTCACCAATGGCCCGCATCTTCCTCATTTTGACGGTGGTTGCCGCCCTGCTCACCTGTCCTCTGTCTTGCATGGCAGGTGCGGCTGGCGGAAAGCCACATTCTCAGCACTGCTCCTGCACGCATTGCCGCGCGGCGCAGCCCTCCTCGGATAAAAATCCTGTACCGTTGCCGGCTGACGACGGCGGCGGTTGCAAGAATTGTCTGTGCCACGGTGCAGTGGTCAACAAGGACGGTGGAGCGAAAGTCGATTGCCCGCTTGCCAACATCTTGGATGGGCTGTGCGTTTTGGCTTTGGACCACGATGCCGATCAGGTCGTTCACACTGCTTTGTTGCCGTCCAACGAAGCTCGTCCGCCATCCAGCGGACGCTCCGTTCGACTCCTGGTCGGTTCACTGCTTCTCTAGCGCGAACTCTCTGCGCGCGCTCGTGGCTCGTAAGCCGCGATGGTTGCCCTGCTTGAATTCGGAAAGCCGGGTAACGTGATTGTAATAGTTGGTTTCGCTGATTGCTTTCGCGCTTGCTCACGAAATTTTTTGGAGCTTCATGTATGTCCACCGTCTCACGCCATGACCTGATGACGCCCTCGGATTCGCCTCGCCGAATCTGGGCGATTTGGAATTCAATCACACGAGTCGCGCCCATCGCCGCCGTAATCGTCGTGCTAGCCGGCCTTGCGGTCTGGGGTCATAGCACCGACTGGACGCTGCCGAAATTCTCCGCGCTTATTGGAAATGATGCGCACGAAACCGAGGATTGGTGCAAGGATCACGGTGTCCCTGAATCCCAGTGCATCGAATGCAACAAGAGTCTTGTGCGAGCGGTTACGGAATATGGCTGGTGCAAAGAACATGGCGTCCATCAGTGTCCACTTCACCATCCCGACCTAGCGCAGCTCAAGACGACACCTACCATCACAACCGAAGACATGGAGCGCGCTAGTCGTGCGCTGGCGACGATGCCCCGCGCCGAAAACAGCAGCCGGTGCAAACTGCACGAACGGCGGATTCAGTTTGCTTCGACAGCAGCGATCGAAAGAGTCGGCATCGACATTGCGGTCGTGGACCGACAACCGGTCATCGAGGCGGTGGTCGCCAACGGCGAAATCATTTACGACCAAACTCGCACTGCGAATCTGGCGAGCCGGGTTGCGGGAACGGTCTGGCGAGTCGAAAAGCAAGTTGGCGATAAAGTTCGGCAAGGCGACGTTTTGGCCCTCATTGATTCGGCCGACGTGGGGCGAGCAAAATCGGAATTGCTGCAAGCGATCGCCGACTCGCGGCTAAAGCAAGCCAATTTCGATCGGCTGCAACCTTTGGCAAAGGATGGAGCGGTTGCCGGACGACAGCTTCGCGAGGCGGACGCAGGTTTACAAGAAGCGCAGATCAAGCTGCTGCGCGCCCAGCAAGCGCTCGTCAACCTTGGGCTTCCGGTCAAAGTGGAAGAATTTGCGGATTTGACTACCCAGCAGATAGCCGAACGGATTCGGTTTCTGGGGCTTCCGACCTCGTTGACAGAGAGCTTCGACGAAAATACCACTTCCAATTTGTTTCCACTATGTGCGCCGCTCGACGGCATTGTAGTCGATCGCAAGGTCGTTCCTGGGGAGGTCGTCGATACAACAATCCCGATTTTCGGCGTAACCGATTTGCGCCAGATGTGGTTATTGCTCGACGTGCGACAGGAAGATGCCGGGTATCTTTCGCTTGGCCAATCGGTGTTATTTCGCCCAACTGCGCGTCACAACGAACCAGAAATCAAAGGTTCCATTACTTGGATCAGCACGTCAGCCGAGGACCAGACGCGCACGGTGAAAGTGCGGGTGAATTTACCCAATCCAGACGGCAAGCTGCGGGCCAATACGTTTGGGAAGGGACGAATCGTTCTCCGCGATGAACCCAGTGCCATCGTCGTGCCGACGGAGGCAGTTCATTGGGATGGATGCTGCCACGTCGTGTTCGTCCGAGACAAGGATTTTTTCCGCGAAGGTGCGCCCAAATTCTTTCACGTCCGCAAGGTGCGGATAGGGGCCAAAAACGACAATACCACAGAGATTATCGCCGGTGTGCTGCCGGGAGAAGTTATCGCCAGTAAGAACAGCAATGTCTTGGAAGCTCAACTGCTCAAGAGCAATCTGGGCGCTGGCTGCGGCTGCGCGGATGGTCATTAAGCTGCGAAACGGGTGAGATCACCAAGGAACGACGATGAGCGAAAGCGTTGATCGCGCCGATGAAGCGCCAGAGCAATCCGCTGGCGGCGAGTACCGCACGGTTATCCCGCTGAATTAAGGAGCCGACGATGAGCCGGATAAAAGAGATCGCCAAGTTCATTTGTGGAGCCGAAGCATTTCATGCCTTCATCCATGCCGAGCAGTGCGATGAAGGCGGGCAGGAACGCCGT
>CAZIGP010000460.1:0-279 GCA_964538425.1 uncultured Pirellulales bacterium
AAAAGCAGAACTTATGCATGTGTAGCAATATTTCTATGCCAGCGGTGTCCAGCCCATTGCGAAGGCAATGCGCAGCACACACCAAATCAGCACGCCGCTAAAAAGATCCAGCCCAATGCCGGATAGCGCCATTCGGCGCACTTGAATTAGACCCGAGCCGTAAACAATTGCGTTCGGTGGCGTAGAAACTGGTAGAGCATTACCAAAACTGGCGCCGAAGGTAACGCCCATGAGCGGCGGCAGCGGATCGACGCCCGCTTGCTTGCAAAGCGACATGGT
>CAZIGP010000460.1:289-4475 GCA_964538425.1 uncultured Pirellulales bacterium
GAATTAGTGCTGCTGCCGTGGCGGTGTTGCTGGTGATTTCGCTCAATAAAATACCACCGCCAATCGCCAGCGCGGTGATGCTCCAGACATCCGCGGCACCTACCCAATGCAATGCCGATTGACCAAGCGCGTTAGCCAGCCCCGTCGATTGCATCAAACTACCCAAACATAAGCCTGTCCCAAACAATGTCAGTGTGCCCCAATCGATCTTCAAAAAATCTGCCGCTTCGAGCGTATACTTTCCTCGTCGCCAATCGACCGGCAACAAATACAGTAAAACGGGTGCGAAAAGTGCAACAACTTCTTCAGGAAAATGTCGTTCGAACCAATCGCGGGCAGCCCAATTTTTGGAAGACAACAGTGCCAACGGAGCAGGAGTAATCCACAAGAACACAATGATGACGAATACCAGTAAGGTATTAACTTCTCCGCGGCTCCATCCGCTGAGTTGCTCACGCTGCAATGCAAGATAGTTTCGCAATCGAGGCAAATTCAAATTGCCAGGTGGGCCGACCCAGCGCAACCAGAGCGTTAGTGCCGTAAAAAGCACAATCGTTAACGGCAGGCCGACCAGAGTCCACTTAAAGAAATCAACCGAGTGGCTGACCGAAGGACTCAAAAAATCCTTTTGTTCCAAATAACCAATGGCAATAACATTCGTAGACGTGCCGATGGGAGTGGTGATTCCGCCCACGGTGGAAGCATAAGCCGTCATTAGCAATAACGAACTAGCGAACGGCGAACGGGCAAAATTACTTTTCTCGTCACCGCTTCCGGTTGCTAATACAGCGATCATACCCATTGCCACAGGGTAAATCATCGCAGTGGCTGCTACGTTGGCAATCCACATCGAAATTAAAGCTGTTGCAGCTCCCACTGCCGCCAAAAGAGCAATCGGAGAGCTACTGGCCCAGCGTGTAGTAAGAATTCCTAATGCAAGCCGACGGTCAAGACCATGACGTGACATCGCCTGACCAATAAACATCCCACCCAACAAAAAGAAGAGCGAAGGGCTGCTGAACTTGCCCAACATCTCGATTAATTTTGGTTTGCCTTCAGCATCGGTCGGAACAGCCCCAATAACCGCAGCTAAGGCTAAAGCGAATAATCCTGTGATTGCAATCGGCACGGGCTCCGTAATCCACCAGATGATCGTAAGCAACAGCACTCCAGCAAGCCGATGCGATTCAATCGGCAAGCCTGTATCGATGCAGCAAAGCCAAGCGATCATCGCCACCGGACCCAATATCAGTCCAATTAAATCGAGCCGAACACCGAAAACATGGGGCGGCGAAACGAGTGATTCGGCTTCAGCACTGTTAAGCGAATTTGTGATCATGGTTGCAGCATCGTACTGCATTCGCCCGATCAACAAAATAACCGATGTGCATTTATTTCCGTTTTACGGCAGGTCAAAGAGGCGTGTTTGAGATGTCGCACGATTTTCAGAGCAAAAGCTGCTGGCCGATAGATTACATGCCACGGACGAACTTAATGTGGGCGTACAAGTCACCGCAGAGTTTGGCATCACCGATCGTCGAGGAACTGATCTACGCCATTAGCTCATCATCAACAGAGAGGACGATAGGAAAGCCACTGTTGGCAGAGTTGTGCATGCAAGCGTATTAAGAAGCATTGCACATTCTCTTTGGCGTACGACTTCGTAGGTCGTCCAGATCCGGACCAGCAGCAACAGCATTGATGTTGCATTTTAAATGTCTTAAAAATGCACTTCCAAACCTGTGGTGATACCCTGCATCCACAAATCGGTTTCTTTGAAATCGAACAGCGGGCCCGGAGTGCCGGTCAGCGGCTGATCGGAAGCTTGCGATGGATTCACGAACAAATCTATTTGATCCCCCGGTCGCACGACTCGGCTCCAATACATCAAATCATAACCGAGCGTCCACCGCATCCTTGGAGTAAGCAAGTACGCCACTCGCAATTCCAAATGTGGCACAAGGCTAAACGCATTATTCGAATACTCGCCAATATTGGTTGGCAGTGCCAATAACCCACCATTGAATGTGGCCGATTCTTCGCCAGGTTGAGTTACTGTGGTTGAACCCGAGATGGCTACGCGCTCTCGTGTGCCACCGATGCCAATCCGTGCTCCCGAGGTTAGAATCCATCGGCCACGATTGGCTTCCATCAATACTCCGATGTTGCCACCAAAAAAGCTGTTTGATGTAGAAAACGAATCCGACACGTTTATCTGGGTGCCTGCCGGCGGACCTGCAGCGTCATTGGTGACCGTCGAGCTTGAATCTGCGTCGAACTCTTCATAGAGGCCTAAGTAGCGGAAGCCATAAACTAAATCGAGGCGATGGTAGCCGCAACCTGATTGGTCAGCTTGATAGGAAAGGTTGCGAGCTAAATGGACTCCGGCTCCCATGAATTGCGTGCTGGCGCGAATATCTACTCGGCCGTCAAACAATCCAGGATAGGCAATCACATTGGCATCTTGGATACCATTTTCGAGATTGAAGAAAGGGCGGGCCAAAATCGGGTCGCCTTCTGAGCTTCGATGAATTTCAGCTCCTTTGCTCCCCAAAGTAAACCAATCGCCTTCTAATCGTGTGCAGGGGGTCAGACTGACACCTAATACAAATCGCGCGCCACTGCGGCCGCCGTCGTTGAACGATTTGTTTCCAAATAATATGTCCGTGTCAGAGTCACTTAACACACCAGCATCTTCAAACGGAGTACCTTGAGGACTGCTAGTCACCAGCGGCGGGTAAGTATCGCCGCTAAGCCACCAAAACATATACTCTGCACGCGCGTACAATGTGCCATAACCGACTGAAGGGCAACAATCGCAGCACTCTTCTCCGCACATCTCACCTTCGTAAACAACATCTCCGGAATCGTAATGTTGACCGTTTTGAAAGGCGGCGGCGCCAGATTGGATGGGCTCTTCGGCTGAAGCCATTCGAACCCCGGCTTGCTTGTAGGCCCCAGCAAAGACATCACCAAAATTGCGCGCTGGCATCTGCAATTCGCGAGGCGCAGCGGAATAAGATCTTGCATTGCTGTCCGACTTTTGAAATTGCTGAGCAACAACAAGTGGACTAATCGTCGCACAAAGTAAGCTCGTCGCGAGCAAAATTCCAACTGTTCTAAAGAACCGACCGAGCATATCGTTCTCCCCCCGAAAGCTAATCAAAATTCGTTAACGCTACGCTAATCCTTCTGGCAACAAACTTATCCAGCACAGCACTTAAACGAGAATTCCTTCGCCAGTTGCAACTGTTTTGGTACAATTGTGAAATGATCTGCCTCTTTTAATTTTCCCGGCGAACCGTTACCTATAAACGGGTTGCTAGCGTCGCTATGCCAGGCCGACAATGCGACCATTCGTACGTTTCCGTCTGGTATTCGTCGGCAATATAATCGGTAGAATCTGAATATTTTCCCGGCTAGGAAAAGTCACCGTAATACGATCAGTTGCCACAAGCTTACAAGTATTAGGAGTTTTTGCGGCAACAGCTTAGCTGTCGAGGCGAAATGGGATAAATAAGGGTGATAAAGGACATGCATGTGCCTACTTCCTTCTCTTAATTTCCTTCCTCGCTTTCCTAACTTCAAATCTCCAGCCCTCCTTAGTTCATGCCTGCCCATCATCCCCAAATCCTCACAGTTGTTTCCCGCCCGTTTCAACAAAATACGTATGTGGCCTGGTTGGAAGGTCGAACTGATTGCATCGTGATTGATCCCGGCCTAGAACCGGACCTGATCATTGCCGAGATTGAAAATCATGGCCTGATGCCGGCAGCCTTCCTTATTACCCACGGTCACAGTGATCATATCGCCGGCAATGGCGCGATGAAAAATCGTTGGCCAAATTGCCCCATCGTTATTGGCACGAACGAAGTCGACAAACTGAGTGAGCCGACGAAAAACCTCTCCGCCCAAGATGGAGTGCCATTACGAAGCCCGCCGGCCGATCGTTTAGTCAACGAAGGAGACACGATCGAATACGCCGGCTTTTCGCTTGAAGTGCGTGAAATCCCCGGCCATTCTTCTGGCCACATTGTCTATATTTGGAACATGGGCCAGCCACCCATTGTCTTCGGCGGCGACGTGCTTTTCGCAGGAAGTATCGGCCGCACGGATTTCCCCGATGGCACATTAGAGCAATAGGCGGAAGGCATGCATAAAAAACATTTCTCATTGACGGAATACA
>CAZIGP010000461.1:0-4474 GCA_964538425.1 uncultured Pirellulales bacterium
CCAAGACAGTGAACATTGTGTTCTTGCTGGAATTGTCCAACTGGTTCTACGGGATGTATGACATCATCCATCGCGTGTTTAACGGTATTGAGAGGCTTGATTACCGTTCCATCTGTCTTGTAATCGAGAAGGTTTTTCTGGCAATCGTCGGCGTGACTGTGCTGCTGATGGGCATGGGACCTCTCGCTGTCGCCGTTGTCATGCTGCTGAGCATGGTGTTGAATTTCGCCGTCAGTTCATTGGCGTACTATCCGAACAAATCGCCCGCAACTTCTATGCACATGAATCTCGGGCCGATTTCGCCAGCGACGCGAACTTGCAGTAAAGCTGCTGTTTTCGGCAAAAGTGACGACTCCCGGGCTTCATCTCCCATTGCGGGCATTTTGGGCTAAGTTGCGAATAGGCCCCCGCGTTGATTCTGCTGCAATACCCATCTAACATAAGACATATTGGGAGTTGCCCAACAATCTTATTTGGCGATGGAAATCGAATTCATCTTTTGAGGGTCGGCCGATGATTCGCAGGCATTTTGGACGTAATCGATTTGCAAGTGCGGTTGCCGCACGGTTGATTCGTCGCGATTTGGTTTGTTGGGTAATTATGGGCTGGTGCACGATTGCTTTAAGCATGAGTGTTGTTCAGGCGCAAATTCCTCCACCGCCCAAAAAAGCTACCACTCAGCAACCTCAAGCCGCAGACCAGCCGGTTCAATCAACCGGCAAGTCGACCAAACGGGCAGCACCCGAAGAAATTGCCCCTAAATCACGTGATGGTGTGCAGCTATCTGCCACATACTATCCACCTACCAAGCCAGGTAAGGAAGTTGTCCCTGTTATTTTATTGCATGGCCACAAAGGAAGCCGTGCTGACATGCAAGGCTTAGCAGAAAAATTGCAAGACCAAGGTCATGCAGCAATTGCGATCGATTTACGCGGCCACGGTGGTAGCACGCGGCAAACATTGCCGAATGGCAAAGACCGAGAAATTGATCCAGCGCTGCTTACCAAGCAAGATTTGCTCAATATGGTGCAATACGATGTAGAGGCCTGCAAAGCATACTTGATGGAAAAAAACAATGCTGGTGAGGTAAACATCGATAAGTTGTGCGTCGTAGGCGCCGATCTCGGCGCCGTCGTGGCAGCTAACTGGGCCGTAATTGATTGGAGTTGGCCGCCATTAGCTACAGGTAAACAAGGGCAAGATGTCAAAGCAGTCGTGCTGCTCTCACCGCCCAAAACGGTACGGGGATTTACTATCATGCCAGCCATTACAAAACGAGAAGTTGCTGGCAAACTTTCCTGGTTAATCGTTTATGGTGAGAAAGATGCTGAGTCGAAAGACGCCAAAACCGTTGCCAACCAGCTCGAGAAATGGCTTCCTAAGCCACCACCAGAAGATGCCCGTGAGAAGCAAGCCCTCTTCGTAATGCCAATCGAAACAAATCTGCAAGGCTCCAAACTTTTGGCTCAAGGGAGTTTTGGCGTAGCTCCTTCGATCATGCAATTTATCGATCTTCGCCTCGTGAAGAAGTCGCACCAGTGGTTGAACCGAAAGCCATTGCAGTAATCCAAAAAGCAATGCGAATTACGGGAAATTGGAGCTTCAGAATCACAAGCTCCTCAGCCTGTGGCTAAACAAACTAGTTTTTTGCCTGCTACTTTCTGCTTTCTGTTTTGTCTTGAACTTTACTGCCTTCCAATCTCACGGGCGTTGGCAACACAATTGTCACTTTTGTGCCTCGCCCCGCTTCACTTTCAATGGCAATTTTGCCGCCGTGGGCGTCGATAATTTTCTTCGTAGTTGGCAAGCCCAAACCGCTACCACCAGCTTTAGTCGAGTAAAATGCCTCGAACATTTTGGACTGCACTTCGGGTTCAATTCCGCCCCCCGTATCGATCAAATCAAGCACCACGAAGCCAGGTAATTCCCGCGTGCGAACGACAAGCTGTCCACCTTCGACCATTGCTTGCTGAGCATTGAGAATAAGATTTAAAAGCGCCGCTTGAAACGGTTCGCGATCAAGCTGCACCTTAGGCAGTTCAGGGTCAAGATAGCGTATGACGTCGATTTTGGCCTCCTCTGCTTTGGCCTGAAACAAATCGAGCGCGCGAGTCACCTCAGTATTCAAATCCGAGGGTTGAAAATGAAGCTGTCCTAAGCGAGCAAATCGCAGAAAGTCATTCAATAAATTTTCTAGCCGCAAACACTCACTTTGCACGAGTTGAATTTTTGCCAGGGCTCGTCGTTCTGGCAGTGTTTTCGGCTCGATGAAATCTTCGGCCAACAATTCCATGTTGAGCCGTATCGTAGAGAGCGGATTTTTGATTTCGTGCGCTAAGCCACCTGCGAGCGCAGCCAGTTCGGTGTATTGATCTGCTGCGCTGCGTGGCAAATCACCAGATGGCTTGGCAGGTTCGAGCATGATTGAATAAGAAAGGGAGAAAAGAAGGCCGGGAAAATGGGAGAAGGGGAATTAAATCTCCCTTTCTCCCTCTCCCATTTTCCCTTTCTCGCATGGCAACTGTTACGTCTGCCCTTGCTCTGCCAATTCCCGCAGTGCCGCTTTGCGGCTCAACTTGACGCGGTCTTGGTCGTCGATGGCGATGACTTTCACCTGCACCATCTCGCCCATTTTGATTACATCGTTCACACTGCGAACGTATTCATCCGACAATTCACTGATGTGGCATAAACCGTCTTTGCCGGGCAGAATTTCGATGAAAGCTCCAAAATCTTTCACGCTAGTAACGCGACCTTCGTAGATCTTGCCAATCTGCACAGAAGCCGTGATGGCTTCAACTTGATCCATCGCAGATTTGGCAGCAGACGCATCATCACTAGCTACTACGACGGTACCATCATCATCTACTTCGATAACGGCGCCTGTACGCTCTTGAATACCGCGAATAATTTTACCGCCCGGTCCAATGAGTGCACCGATTTTTTCAGGATCAATTTTGGTACGTAACAATCGTGGCGCGGTAGCGGAGATTTCGGTTCTCGGGCGTGGAATGGCAGTCAGCATCTTTCGCAAAATTTGAATTCGTGCTTCACGTGCTTGCTGCAACGTGGCGACGATGATGTCCTGGCTGATGCCAGCAATTTTCAAGTCGAGCTGAATACCGGTGATGCCATTTTGCGTGCCTGCGACTTTGAAATCCATGTCGCCGAAATGATCTTCATCGCCGATAATGTCAGTGAGCAGTGTCCACTGGCTATCCGATTCCTTTACCAAGCCGATGCTAATACCAGCTACAGGATTGCTGATTGGTACGCCGGCCGCCATCAAGCCCAGTGTAGCGCCGCAGACGCTAGCCATCGAACTGGAACCGTTCGATTCAAGAATATCGGACATTACGCGGATCGTGTACGGAAACTCCTCCGGCCCCGGCAGCACTGGCTTCACGCTACGTTCCGCTAGCGCTCCGTGGCCAATTTCCCGCCGGCCAGGGCCACGAATCGGCTTTACCTCACCGACCGAGAACGATGGGAAGTAATAATCGAGCATAAATCGCTTCGAATATTCTTCAAACAGGCCATCAACCCGTTGTTCGTCCTTCGTCGTACCTAGAGTTATCGTAATGAGTGCTTGGGTCTCACCCCGTTGAAACACTGCAGAACCATGTACTCGCGGCAACACATCAATCATGCATTCAATGTTCCGCAGCGATTTGCTGTCACGACCATCGGGCCGAGTGCCTGACATAATTGCATCGCGCACCACGTGTTCTTCGAGCGTGTGCCAGGCCGTGCCGAAGGCTACAGGGCACATTGCACCTTCTGCCGCCGGATCGGGAATCATCTCGGCCATCGCTTTTTCTTTAAGCGCCTTCACTGCAGCGGCACGATTTTGCTTGCCTTCAGTTTTTTTGGAGGTCGCGAAGGCATCGTAGTATTTCGCCTTCAGCTTGGCATAGATGCCGTCATCGGGGGGTGCCACAAATTCCGGTTTAGTAATTCCGGCTTTTTGCACTAATTCTTCCTGCAGGTCGATAAGTTCTTTGATCACCTTGTGGGCTTCGACCAGCGCCTGAGCCATCACGTCTTCCGGCATTTCGCGGGCAAATCCTTCGATCATCAGCACCGCATCGCGGCTGCCGGAAACGAGTAAGTCCAGCTCGCTTTCCTCCAGCTGATCGTGGGTGGGGAACGGCACAAATTGGCCGTTGATGTAACCGATTCGCACGCTGCCGATGGGCCCTTGGAATGGCAGTTGCGAAAGGCATAACGAGGCCGATGCGCCGTTCATCGCCAACATGTCGCCGTCGTTCTGCCGATCGCTCGACATTACAAAGGCTTGAATTTGCACTTCGTCGTGAAAGCCGGCGGGAAACAGCGGACGAATTGGACGATCCATCAGCCGCGCCGTAAGCGTTTCCTTCATCGTCGGCCGACCTTCGCGTTTCAAAAAACCGCCGGGGAATTTTCCGGCCGCGGCCGTACGTTCGCGGTAATCGCAGGTGAGTGGAAAGAA
>CAZIGP010000462.1:0-4464 GCA_964538425.1 uncultured Pirellulales bacterium
GATTCAGGCCAAAATTTATCCCGATGTCGAACCACTTACTGAAGAAGCCCAGCGCGCTGAAAGACAATTTGGCATCATGCCGCAAGAAGTCTTTACTCAAAGCCGTGGGGTCTGGAAACAAGAACCGATTTTTCTTGGCGCGGCGATTACTTGCGGGCTCGAAAAAATTGTCATTCCGTTTTTTGAGCGCGGCGTGCCAGTGGAATACGAATTGGTACGTTCCATTGCCACCATCAGCCAACAAAAGCGTAAACGCCTTGGTGTGCTAACCACTGACGTCGAACTTTTCGGTGGCATCGATTTCATGGCGATGCGTCCTCGTCAAAAAGAACGTGTGATCGAAGAACTTGAAAAACAATATGATGTCGTGAAAGTAGATCCTACCAATCCAATCACGGAGAAATTCGACGCACTTTTGGCGGTTCAGCCTTCGTCGCTCACGGCGCCACAGATGAAGAATTTCGTCGATGCAGTTCGTAAAGGACAGCCTACTGCCATTTTTGAAGATCCTTTGCCAATTGCCCTCAATAGTGCGCCCGGCACCGGCCAACCGAGACGGCCGAAGCAACAAGGCGGAATGATGGGAATGATGGGTCAGCAACCACCTGAACCTAAAGGCGACCTAAAACAGCTCTGGGATTTATTGGGTGTAGAGCTTATTGAAAAGACAAGTCGCGGACTATTCGGCGATCGCGACAAAGACTTTTCCATTGTCTGGCAAGATTTCAAACCAAGTAAATTCGCGGGCATCGAACGAATCACACCGGAATGGGTATTTGTGCGCAAAGATGCGCCAGGTGCAGATGAAGCGTTTAACGAAAGCGACTCGGCCAGCGCTGGCCTACAAGAATTATTGCTACTATTCCCTGGAGGCATCACCAAGCGAAACGCCGCAGCGACTAATTTCATTCCGCTTGTGAAAACCGGTAAAGCGAGCGGTGAAATTATGGTTAAGGATGTGATGGCTGCTCAGAACAATCCTGGTGAATTACGTGCCAAGGAAGGAATTCCCACCGATACTCTTTATGTCTTGGCAGCACACATTACCGGCAAGCCTCGAACTGAAGAAGAGATCGCTGATGAAAGCGCGAAGAAAGCTGAAACGGCAAAGGATGACGCGAAAGCTGACGAGAAAGCAACCGAAAAGAAAGACGAAAAATCCGACGCAGAAAAAAATGCCACTGCGACAGATAAATCAGAGGGTTTGAACGTCATCTTAGTGGCCGACATCGACATGCTCCATTCCGAGTTTTTCGATCTGCGTGCTCGTCGCATGCCCGATAGTGATCTGCAATTCGATGCCGACAACGTCACGTTCGTGCTGAATGTATTAGACGTACTGGCCGGCGATATGCGGTTTGTCGAGCTACGAAACCGTAGGCCATTGCATCGACCTTTAACAAAGATCATCGACCAGACTGCTGAAGCACGTGCCGACGCGGATGCTGCAACTCGCGATTTTCAAAAGAAGCGCGATGAAGAGCTTTCGAAGCTTGAAAACGATTACAAAAACGCCGAAGCGTCGCTTAAGGCGGAAATCGCCAAGCTCGAAAAAGAAGGCAATGTTAATCGCGCCGTGTTGCAGCAAAAAGCCATCGAAATGTCGGCCAAACTGTCAGTCGATGAACGGCGAAAAAATCAGCGTATCGCAGAGTTGCAGCGAGATGCACAAAACCAAATCGAAGGTGCCAGCATTCGCCTCAACAATGCCATCCGCAGCGTGCAAGATAACTACAAACTCGGCAGCGTATTACTGCCGCCGCTATTGCCGTTGGCAGTTGCTTTCTTCGTCTACTTCAATCGCCGTGCGAAAGAGCGAGAAGGTGTATCCAAGGCAAGATTGAGATAAGTAACAATTTTTGTATCTGCGGATGTATGTGCTAGAAGCATTTCGTATCAAGCCTTTAAATATTCCAATCAAATATGACTGAAGCTACTAAGACGATTGCACTCGTTGCTGTTTCATTATTGGTGTTAATCGCCGGCGTTGCCACTCGGCCTCAACCGCCCAAGCCACCTGCCAATGACAAGGTTGGCAAGTCGTTGTTCGCCGGCAAGCTCGACGATCCATTAAAAGCCAAACGTATGCGTATCGTTACTTACGACGATGCCGCTGGCAAAGCACGTGAATTTGAAGTCGCTCAAGTCGACGGCGTGTGGTCGCTCCCTTCGCACAAGAATTATCCTGCCGATGCAAAACAGCAAATGGCAGATGCAGCCACGGCGCTAGTCGATTTGAAGGTGCTAGGCATCGCCAGTGAGAGCGGCCCCGAACAGCATGCCCTCTACGGTGTTGTCGAGCCCGATCCAGCAAAAGATCAGTTTGGCACAAAAGGCATTGGCAAGTTGATCGTGGTCGAAGACGAATCGAAGAAACCGCTTGCACGATTAATCATTGGCAAAGAAGACAAAGTCAAAGCGGAGGACGACTTCAGTGGCGCGCAAGCCAAGCTGCGGTTTGTCCGAATTCCTGGGCAAGATGTGGTTTATCGCGCCGCGCTAGCTTCCGATAAATTCAGCCCTAAGTTCGAAAATTGGATCGAGACCGACCTCTTGAAGCTTAGCCCATGGGACATTTCGCAGATCGATCTACGAGACTATACAGTTCAAGAAGGACTCACACAGGGAGGCCAGCTTGTTCCTACACTGCGCCAGCGAGCAGATATCGATTTGGCCTTCAACGACAAAGACTCGAAATGGGTGCTCGACAAGCTCGTGGAATACAAAAATGGTAAACCTCAAGACGAAAAATTGGGCCCAGACCAAGAGCTGAACACCGCCAAGTTGAACGAAATGAAAACAGCGCTCGACGATTTGAAAATTGTCAACGTCGAGCGTAAGCCGGCCCGCATGAGTGCCAATATGAAAGCCGGCCAAGACTTCATGAACGATATTGAAGCGCTACGCGATTTACTTCAGCGTGGGCTTATCCCAGCTCAAGTAGGAGAGAATGAATTTGATATCAAATCCAGCGATGGGGAAGCAATTGTCGGCATGAAGGATGGCGTGGAATATGTCTTGCGGTTCGGAGCCATCGCTGGAGTCGACAGTGGTAGCGAAGAAAAAGATGAAAAAACCGATGATGCTAAAAAAGCCTCCGAAAAAGACGGCAAAGAGGCGGCTGCTGACAAAGTTGCTGCAGACAAAGGCAAGGACGACGCTGACACTTTGAAATTAACGGAAAAGAAAGGTGCGAGTGTCAATCGATATGTCATGGTAATGGCTCGATTCAATCCTGCCTTGCTCACCAAGCCAGAACTCGAACCAGTCCCTGAAATTAAGAAAGCACCAGAGAAAAAAGAAGATGCAGGCAAAGCCGCGCCAAAAACCAATGAATCCAAAAAGGCCGACGACACAGAAAAAGCCAAAACCGAAAACTCAGAAGACCTAGAAGCTCAAGAAGCCCAGCGCGATAAGATCGAAAAAGAAAACAAACGCAAACAAGAAGAGTACGATGAAAAAGTGAAGAAAGGCGAAGCAAACGCCAAAGAATTGAATGGCCGTTTTGCCGACTGGTATTACATCATTAGCGACGAGACCTATCGCAAAATTCACCTTGGCATCGACGACATTATCAAAAAGAAACCACAGGAAGCAAAAGACAGCCAGACAACCAACCCTAATACACCGACAGATCCATTTAATAAAGCAACGAAAGGTGTGCCAGCTCCTGCCGGGAAAAAATGAGTAAATCATTGGTTTGCCTGATAATTCGCTCTAAAGCTTGCCTTCCAAGAACATTCTGCAGTGAAGATTGTTGAATTAAATAGCTCGCGTGTTTATGGCATGCTTAACAAACTCTTGCTTGCCGTAGCCGTGCGCACGGGGTAGATTGCAAAAAAGGTCTGAAATTTGCTCACTCTGCAGTCCGCAAGTTTGTAGCTATTTTTCTCTTTGGAGTCCTTCCTATGCCTCGTTGTCCTGTTGAATCAGCTTCTACTTTTAACTCTGCCTCCACCAGTCGTCGGCAGTTTTTACAGGCGGGCACGGCAGCACTTGGCGGACTTGCAGCCACGAGCATGCTGCCTAAGGCAAGCGGGAGCCACAACGCACTAAAACGCGGCAAATCGGTAATTTTTATCGATCTCGCTGGCGGACCAAGCCATCTCGACCTGTACGACATGAAACCGGAAGCCGCCGCAGAAATTCGCGGCGAATTTCGCCCGATCGCCACAAAAGTCCCCGGAATGCAAGTTTGCGAGCATCTGCCATTGCATGCAAAAATTGCCGACAAGCTTGCAATTGTGAACGGAGTAGAAACGATCGATACCCAATGCAATTCCGTCATTACCACTGGTTACTTGCCACAAGAAGCTCGGCCTTCATTTTGTGAAATTGTGAGCATGTTCGCCAAACACTCAAGACGCGAGCAACTAACCGTTGGCCATATTGATCCACAAGATTTTGCCGATCCCGTCGCTCAAGTGCGTTACGCTTTATCGTTGGCCGAAAGTGGTGTACCTG
>CAZIGP010000463.1:0-4462 GCA_964538425.1 uncultured Pirellulales bacterium
TTGTTGCTCCTGCAAAAACAGTCGCTAGCCACAGCCCGCCAGCAGATTGACGCGTTTGCGCTAATCGCTCCAGCACTTAAAGAAGGTTATTATCCATCGCTGGTAGCCGGGTTTGAACGGGCTTGTTCAACTGAACTGCGGCAAGTAATCGTCGGCAACTCCGCCAATGATTTGTCTCGTCAAGGTGATTTGATTTTGCAAATGATCGACCGCAGAGTAGCGGGGATTGCAATTGTTCCTGTGACGCCCACAGTAACTCCGCTACATCAGATTCGCCAGCTTCGAGAACATCATATTCCGGTGGTTTTTTGCCACCGGACAATCTCCGGGATCGAGGCCCCTTGTATTACGTGGGATAGTGAAAATATTGGCCGCTTGGCAGGAGAGGCCCTGGCACAACTCGGCCATCGTTATGTGGCCGCATTGTTTGGGTACGAAGACGAAGTGGTCAGAGCTTGGATGAAGGGATTAGGAAATGCATTGCAGCAAAAATTCGACCATCGTGCGTCACTCAAATGCCGATATTATGGGCGAAATCTACCAGGGTCGGAGTCGCTCGAGTTAATCCGAACCCAACTCTATGAACTTCTTAATAGCGTGAGTCGTCCCACCGCTATTTTTTGTGGTAACCAAGTCGATGCCGAGCAAGTCTATCTCTTGTCGCTGGAATTTGGCCTGCAAATTCCCAAAGATCTGTCGCTAATTCACTTTGGTGGAACTTGGCGAAACGGTGCTTTGGCAGAGCGGCTGTCTTGTGTGGCTGTCGACGAAGAGGATTTAGGTCGACAGGCTAGTAAACTCCTGAGCGAAATGCGCCGAGGCAATCGCCCCCTTGATAGCAACGAAAGCTTTGTGTTATCGGCCAGATTGCTTGAAGGCCAAACACTTCGAGTAGCATCAAGAGAATAGTTAATCAACGCTCTATCGTGCCTCATAAAATCAGCTTAATGTCTGTTGTTTCACTGCATCACAGACATAGCGGACGCTTAGAGGTTCAAGCTTCTAACGTGCACGGAAGTATTGTGGGTATTCTCGATTTATTACTATTAAAATGCTTGATCGGAAATATTTTTTTGGTGTTTGACTAAGCAACTACCTAAGGTGCTAAATCAAAGGCCTGAAAGGAGATCGTCGATATTACAAATGTTGTTAATAGCGGTAACATCTTAAATAACGAATTGAAATTGCTGACTTTTTCTGGCAAACACTTTCACGTAACGTACGAGCAATCTTTTGGTAGCGATTCATCGTGAATTCCTGGGAGAAATGTAGGTGAATTCATGACTGGCGCTGTCAAAATTGAAATGCAACGCTTGCGGAACTGGCGTTGGTGAAAAGATCGCTGGGAGTTCGACTAGTTGGTCCTATTCCACTGGTCGAACGGAGTCCCAGCGATTTCTGAACATCTTACTTTTTTGAACGGGAGCGAATATCCCAGCTGCATGAAGCAGGCGCTAGCTACGGCGAAATCGCTCGAGAACTAAGTCGAGCGAAGTCGACCATTAGCCGAGAGTTGCGTCGCAATTCTTGGGCGGGAAGCTACTCGGCGGTGGTGGCTCAGCATTGGAGCAACCAGCGACGCAGTCAACGTCCTTGAGTGCACAAAATGGATCGTCCCGAAGTGAATGAGTTTTTCCGGCAAGGGCTGGTGCAAAAATGGTCTCCTGACCAAATTGCCGGGAGAAGCAAACGGCTGTTTGCTACGGATCGAGGGCGACAGATTTCAGCCCCTACGATCTATGCTTGGATTCGATCCCAGCCCTGGCCGATGCCGACTTTCTGGCGGAGCTTACTGCGTCGCAAGGGACGCCATCGATCCCGCTACAGTCGCCGCGGCCAATTGGGAGCGCAACGGTGGATTGAGGGACGGCCCAAGATCGTCGACCAGCGGACACGATTTGGAGATTGGGAAGGAGATACAATGGGCGGAAATCCGCATCGCGGTGCTTTGGTCACCTTGGTCGAACGTAAAAGCGGATTCGTACGAGCCGCCCAGTCGCCCGATCGTCGAGCCCAGCCAGTACGCCGCGCCTTGGAACGAATGCTCCAACCGCTGCCGACCGCGCTGCGTCGCACGATCACCTTCGACAACGGCAAGGAGTTTGCGGAACACGAACGACTCGCCCAGCGATTGAGCGTGCAAGTTTATTTTGCACATCCTTACTGCGCTTGGCAGCGAGGCACCAATGAAAACACCAACGGCTTGTTGAGACAATACTTTCCTCGCGGAACGGACTTCGGGAGTGTTTCCTGCGTCACGGTTCAACGAGCCGTCCATTCCCTCAACGATCGACCAAGGAAACGGCTCGGTTATCGAACTCCTCGCGAAGTCCTCAAACGTCATTTTCATCGCACAACTGTTGCATTTGAGACTTGACAGCGCCCATTTTTGTAAAAGCGGAAGTGCTGCCTGATCCGGTTGGAGTGAAAGGGTTAGCGTTATCTTTAACGATGGATAAAGGACGAGGTGACCCCGCTTGTTTGTAGCCCAACATGTCAGGGAAGGACGATAGCTTGATTAGAACAATCGTTTGTGCTATCCTGCTAGCCAAGGAAAATTTAATTCGTCCTTATCATAAGTATTATGTGATTTATAAATGTGAATAAACGATTGTTCTACAGTCTGAACGGCTCTTATTTTTTGCGGGTGGAGTTCCATGCCTAAGAAAACGTCAAAAGTGACGCTGGCTTCGATTTCCGAAAAACTTGCGATTTCGCAAACGACGGTGTCGAGAGCACTAAACGGAAAGGCGAGGCAATACCGCATTAGTGAGGAAACCGTAAACCGCATCCAGGCGCTGGCGGCGAAGCTGGAGTTTTCGCCGAATCATTTCGCTCGCAGTCTTCGCACGCGCAAGACCTCGACGATCGGTGTGATTGTGCCGGACATTTCCAATTCGTTTTTCGCTAGCATCACTCAAGCGATTACGGCCACCGCTCACCGCAGTGGATTTTCGACGTTGTTATGCGACAGTCAAAATTCGGTGGCTTTGGAGGCAGAGTCGATCAAGGTGATCGAGAATCGTTCCGCCGACGGACTCTTGATTTGCCCGGTGGGAACCGAATCGGCCCATGTTGCGGACTATGCGAAGCGCAACTCCGCGGTTGTTGTGGTGGACCGCAATCTCGTGGATGTACAGGTTCCTTTTGTCGGATCCGACAACTTCTCCGGCGCGAAGGACGCCACCGAGTATTTGATTCAGCACGGACACCAGCGAATTCTTTGCTTAAACGGAGTGCCGGGCACCACACCAACCAGTGAGCGGTTCGAGGGCTTCAAGGCCGCTCACCAGAAGTATGGCCTGGAGTATGACAACCGGCTGGTGGTGGGCGACAGCTTCGGGGAAATGTCGGGATATATGGAAACGAAGATGCAGCTCAGCTTGAACCGCGAGTTTACGGCGATCTTTGCCATGAGCAATATGACCGCACTGGGCGCTATCAGGGCGTTGACCGAAGCGGGATTGCGCATTCCGGACGACGTGTCGATCATTTCCTTTGACGACTCGCCGTTCGCACCTTACTTATCGACCCCGTTGAGTTCGATTTTGCAACAGAATGCGGAAATCGCAAACATCGCCGTGCGTCTTCTGCTACAGCGAATCGGCGATGAATCAGTGGCAGAGGACGTCAAAATTCTGTTGCCAACCACTTTCGTCAATCGAAAATCCGTGCGAACGCTGACCAGTAGTTCCAACGTTTGATCAATTCTCTCAATGTATACAGTTCAAAGTTATCCGCTGGCGGTCGTTTTTTGCGTCGTGACGATGCTCTGCTGGGGATCGTGGGCCAACACTCAGAAAGTAACGGGCAAGCACTGGCGATTCGAACTGTTCTACTGGGATTATGTATTGGGTGTCCTGCTGACGTCGCTGGCGGTGGCGTTCTCATTGGGCAGCTACGGCGATGCCGGTCGTCCGTTTGTTACTGACTTGCAGCAGGCTGAACTCGGCAATTTGGTATCGGCGATGTTGGGTGGGGCGATTTTCAATCTAGCCAACATACTGTTGGTGGCGGCCATCGCTCTGGTAGGGATGTCGGTAGCGTTTCCGATCGGCATCGGCTTTGCGCTCGTGATTGGTGTGGCAGTGAACTACCTGCAGAGCGCCCAAGGCAACGTGGTGCTGCTGGTCGTTGGCGTGGGATTTGTATTGGCTGCAATCATTCTGGATGCGCTGGCGTATCGACTGATTCCCGGGCACAGCACCACAGTAACCGCAAAGGGGTTGGTGTTGTCGCTTGCGTGCGGCGTACTGATGGGATTTTTTTACCTGTTCGTAGCGCGGACGCTTTCCACCAACACAGATCCAATGGTCCTGGATAGAGGCAAACTTAGTCCATATACCGCCGTTGTATTTTTTAGTGTCGGCGTATTCTTGAGTAATCTTATACTTAACCCGCTCATCATGGCTAAGCCGTTCGACGGTGCGCCCGTGAGTTGGAAGGACTATTTCGATGGCCA
>CAZIGP010000464.1:0-486 GCA_964538425.1 uncultured Pirellulales bacterium
AGAAAGTTGACGATCAACAGTTTGAAATGACCAAAGGCACGAAGGCGAGAAAGTCGATCGCCGCATGGCGGCAGCGCTCGTTGCCCACCGATCGCCAAGTCGCCGGCTCCTTATATCACAACTGGCTGCTCCAAATTGCAGAGAAAGCAGGGGTACGAAACGTCACTTTGGTACAAGACAATGCCAACCGAACGCAACCTTCGGTTCAGCGTTTACCGGGGCGTGGAAATGCCGCACCCGCTTATGACGCCATTGGCTTCAAACTGGAAGGTGACACCACGCTGAAACAACTGGTCCGTTTATTGTATGAGTTTTACTCCGCTAATCATTTGCAGCGAATTACGCTGCTGGATATTTCTCCGGCTCGTAATAGCGGTGACTTATTACTCAAGATGAATGTGCAGGCCTTGATTCTGCCCGGAGCCAATCGCACCGACAAATTGAGCCAAGAAAAATCCGACCGACTTGCGCTCGATGACTTGGCCG
>CAZIGP010000464.1:496-4461 GCA_964538425.1 uncultured Pirellulales bacterium
TTGGCCGCGTACGAAAAGGTGATCGTGGGCCGCAATTTGTTTGCCGAGTATGTACCACCGCGGCCACCCGTCGCGGAACGTCGCCCCGATCCACCGCGTCGCGATCCGCCGAAGCCGTCGTTCGACCAGGCGAAGCATGCCACGGTCACCGGAATTATCGAGCAGGACAATCAACCTCAGCTTTGGGTTCTCGTAAAAACAACTGGCGAACTGCTCAAGCTGAGCGAAGGCGAAGAGTTTTCCGTGGGTGAGTTGAAATGCAAAGTCATCCGCATCAACTTACGCGATGCCGAACTTGCGACTGGCGATAAACATTTTGTCGTGAAATTGCAAGACAATCTGCGCGACGCCGCGACGACGAAGTCGGGCGAACTCTGATCGGTACGTTGGTGTTGTCTTGGCTCGAATCAGCGACGAACTTCAGCCGAACGACGACTCAATAACAACACGTACGCTACAACCAGGATGCACGAAAAGGTTGTTAGCCAGTCTTGGACGGAAAACTGGCTACTGCGGCGCATGAGGCCATGCGCCATTTCGATAAGGTCCATGGGGTGGCCTTTCGTCGGAGGCGAGATCGAGGAATGCCACTATTTGAAACCTATCATATTTTCAGCGGCTAGGAGCTTGAGGCTAGAGACTAGAAAAAATGAAGCTTCGTTCATTTTTGCCTGTGGCCCTGATCTCTGCCGTTACTCGTCGGTCACGCAGCCTAAAGAGGCACTTTTGACGTTTTTGATGTATTTATACAACGTCCCACGAGTAACTTTATAAGGCGGGGCTTTCCAAGTACTACGCCGCCGGGCGAGTTCATCCTCGGCTAGTTGCACTTCGATGCGGTTGATCGTCGCATCCATTACAATTCGGTCTCCGTCTTTTACGAGCGCGATTGGTCCGCCTTCTTGTGCTTCTGGTGTGATGTGGCCAACGATAAAGCCGTGCGAACCGCCCGAGAAACGGCCGTCGGTAAGGAGGGCCACATCCTTACCTAGTCCTGCGCCCATGATGGCCGAAGTGGGCGTAAGCATTTCCGGCATTCCGGGGCCCCCTTTAGGACCTTCATAACGGATCACGATGACGTCTCCTTTGACGATTCGTTTTTGTTCGAGTGCAGCGAGCATGTCTTCTTCCGAATCGAACACTTTCGCCGGGCCTTCGAAGCGTTCGCCTTCTTTGCCGGTGATTTTGGCAACTGCTCCTTCCGGCGCTAGATTGCCGCGCAGAATTTGGATGTGAGCCGTTTTCTTGAGCGGCTTTTCCAGCGAGGCAATCACTTTTTGATCGGACTTTAGTCCTGGCAGCGCAGCGAGGTTTTCGCCGAGCGTTTTGCCCGTGACGGTCATGCAATCGCCATCCATGTAGCCTTTTTCGAGCAGGTATTTCATGACACCCGGCGTGCCACCCACGTCGTGCAAATCTTCCTGCACAAAGCGGCCGCTGGGTTTTAGGTCGGCCAATAGCGGTACGCGGTTACTTACTTTTTGGAAATCGTCGATCGCAAGCTCTATCTGGGCCGCGCGAGCCATGGCGAGCAAATGCAGTACGGCATTGGTCGAACCGCCGAGTGCCATGACGACGACCATTGCATTCTCAAAAGCGCGGCGCGTCATAATATCGCGCGGCTTGAGATCGCGCTCCAGCAATTGTCGAATCGCCGCGCCGGCACGATGGCATTCATCAATCTTTCCCGGGTCTTCTGCCGGAATGGATGCGCTGTAAGGCAAAGCCATACCCATCGCTTCGATCGCCGAAGCCATCGTATTGGCCGTATACATGCCACCACAAGCGCCGGCGCCTGGGCAAGATTTCTGCACGATTGTCTTGCGGGTTTCTTCGTCGATGCGGCCTGTGATCGCTTCCCCGTAGCATTGAAAGGCGGAGATGACGTCGAGCGCTTCCCCTTCGACATGTCCACCGGCGCCGGTTTTCGGCATGCGTCCCGGTTTGATGGTGCCGCCGTAGATCATCAGGGCCGGCCGATTGACTCGAGCCATCGCAATCAAACACCCTGGCATATTTTTGTCGCAACCAGGAATGCAAATGTTCGCATCGTACCACTGGGCGTGCATTACGGTTTCGATCGAATCGGCAATCAGATCGCGCGATTGCAACGAATAGCACATCCCTTCGGTTCCCATCGAGATGCCATCGCTCACGCCGATCGTGCAAAACCGCATTCCGACCATGCCGACTTTCACAACACCTTCTTTGGCGCGCTCGGCAAGCCCGTTCAAGTGCATGTTGCACGTGTTGCCTTCGTACCACATGGCTGCGATGCCCACCTGCGGCTTGCTCATGTCGGCTTCGTTTAAACCAGTGCCATAGAGCATGGCTTGCGAAGCACCTTGGCTTTTGGGCTGAGTAATGCGGGAGCTGAATTTGTTGAGCATGGTGTGGGCGAGGGGTCAGGAGTCGGGAATCCGACGATTTAATGTAAAAGAGCATCGTAAAACGCCAGGGGTTCGCGGTCTAGCGGCCGGGAAGCTAAGAGCATGGATCCGGCTTAGAAAATACTTCATCTGATCGGGAACTTTGACTTCTACAGGGCTAAAGAAGGCTGGAAGTATCGAGCTTTTGACGGCAGAGGAAGACAAAGTGTGGCTTCTATGCAGCGGGCAATACAGTCCTCACGTCGAATGATATTTCTACGAAGAGACCTTGAGAGAACAAAAAAGCGGGGGCGTCACGATGACGCCCCCGCTGGACTTACTTCGACATAATCGACGAGTTTATCGATTACGACTTTTTGCAACCACACTTGCCGCACTTGCAATCGGTGCCGCAAGAGCAGTTCTTGCCGTCGCAGTTTGGGCATTTGCAATCTTCACACCCGCACTTGGCGGCCAGCGCCACCGGAACGACTTGTGCCGATTGCCGAGTAATAATACTGCAGCACGACTTTTTCGGTGCGTTTGTCGTTGCCGCAGAGGCATCGCACGCTCCGTCACACTCGGAGCAACCGCACACAGCACATGCACAATCGGCCTTCACCGAATTGCTTGATGCAGTGTTGCTTGCAAAAGCGATGGCATAAGTCAATCCAATCGCCGCTACCAAAAGCAGGGCGACTATTGATAAACGTTTCATAAAAAACTCCTTCAGAAGTAATGATTGAAAATTAAATGCAACAAAACGAACTGAGAACATCAGCACGGTTGCCGCGAATCATTTCAACCAAATACAATACAGGGCCAGCAGTGGCGGCCCGGTAGGAGTTGTTACTGCCAGACAAGGAATAAAACGGCGAACGGTTGAGACGGTATCATTGACCGTAGAGTCTACCGGAGTGGCCACTAAATGCTGTTCTGTCGACGTGCTCGAAGCTTTGTCGCGTGTCATTGCGACAGGTAGCTGTGCTTTTACGCACGCGCAGCCTGCGGGCGCGACCGATAGAGCTTTGTCTCCAGCAGCCTGGTTTTTGCAGCCAGGCTGTTTAGCACATGATGGGCAATGGGCTGGCGGAATTTCCGATTCGAAAGCAACCCGAGCCAGGCAGAGAGGGCACTTCGAAGCTTCCTGGCTCGAGCAGCAGCAGGGCGCGAGCGCCGCTGCTAGCGGACTTGCCATCATGGCCAGCATAATTACTGCAGCGATGATGGGTCGAAAAGGTCGCATAATAACCTATTTTACGAGTGACTCGTTTTCGAGGCAAATTCGATTTTGCCCTGTTACTTCCGCCTCTTGACGATTTCACCCGGCCGCCGTAGTTTAACATCAACCAGCGATTGCTCTTGCAGCATGTCCGGGGTGGCCTATAATCGCTTAGATTTCCGCCGCACGACCGATGCTAGCAAGCGCGTTCGCGCTGGGCGCTTGGCGCGTTCGCGCTGGGCGAGTTGTGCGGGTGTAGCTCAGTTGGTAGAGCACCACGTTGCCAACGTGGTTGTCGTGGGTTCGAATCCCATCACCCGCTGGTGAAGCGCGCGGCCCCGGCAAGTGCCGGGGCCGTGCTCGTTGAGGCGGGC
>CAZIGP010000465.1:0-4458 GCA_964538425.1 uncultured Pirellulales bacterium
CAATCGAGCAGAAGCAGTTGAATCCTCAACAATTTGAAAGCTTTATTCGTCCATTATCAAAAATACCGCTGACATTGGAGCAAACCAATGCATGGTTACAAAACTTGCCAGAAGAAAGCTTGGGTTCGTTGACACTGGCAACTAATCGCCCGGTAACGGTTCGCCTCGATGACGATAGTTTCATAATCACTATACGTTCCACGTCTCACTCATCCCGAACAGGGGTGCAACGTAATTTGCCGATGGATGTCACGGCCAAATACAAAGTCGAACTTAACGGAGGCACAGTAACCGCTACTCGGCAAGGAGAAATCGAAGTTAATCCTCCTGGATACAAACATGGTGACCGTCTTGATGTGCAACAAACGGCTGCACGGCGTACACTGCGAACTCGCTTTGATGAGATTTTGAAACCCGAGTTCAAATCGACAGGTATGCAGCTTCGTGGTCGATGGAAAAAGCTTGGCGAGTTGCCGTGGACACAGCTAGTAATCGATAATGGTTGGATTGCTGCCGGCTGGAAGCCCGTCGATGCAAGCGCTCGCGTTGAAGTGTTAGATAACGCCAAGCAACTTACTCAAGTTGAGTAAGTGCATGCATGCGATTCAAACTTCAGTTTGTTGGCTTAGGCCCAACTTCAATCTGAATTGAGTCCAAACTCTTGAACCCCAAATTCTTTTATGCAGCGTTTTGTCGAAATCACGTTTGATTGCCTACCGCTTCGTACCATTTCGCGGTTGGATATTCCTATTGATGCCTCTCCGCGTTATCAGGCCAGGTGCGAACGCATTAAGGCAGCTATCGAAACGCATGGTTCTCACAACACGTTCTACTTGTACAACGCCAACTGCATATTTCACCTCACAAATTCTCCAGACCTCGGCATGTTGGATTTTAGCTTTGAAGGTACGGTAATGACCGATCAAAGTGACGAAAAGGCAACCAATGCTCACCTGACCATCGAACTTGCCCGAGAAACCTGTGATTGGCTGACAGAACCTGCCGTCGCATGGTTTAAAGAAACGGTTCCCCACGCTGTGCTGGCTGAATTCGACCGCTACATTGCCGCTGGCGATTTGGAACAAGCCAAACGCCGCGTAGAAGCATTGCAAGCGAAAGCCGATCAAACAGGCGGTTATATGGGCATGTATTTGTAAGTGCCCGAATCTCGTGGTCGTTAATGTTTTTAAGGCATCGCATTACGCCACTAGTTGTGGCGTTTTCATCGATTCCCAAAGTGATCGCAAATTCCCAACACTGTCAGCGGATAGCGTGCCAGGGGCATAAGCGGCGCGGCTGTATAAATCGGCCAGCGTGCGGGCAGATGTGGCAATATGCGGCGCTTGCTCACCTACAATTCTGGCAAATTCCCATGCTGTCTGATTGGTCTCTCGCGGCCATTCTTGGTCGCGAGCCCAGGCTTCAAAGGCTTCGAAGCTGTATCGCACCAATTCTTCGGGTGGGTAACGGCTCGCCATGCCTGTGGCGAAGGGATCGGTGAACTCATAAAACGATCGATGAATCGAGGCGATTTGAATCGTTTCTGGTAACTCGCGCCGGCGACTGAACAAGTTTTGCCAAGCGGTCAACAGCGACCTCAGCCAGGCAACAAGTAACGCCCAATTCCGCACCGACCACCAAATGGCGACGGCCATCAGCACGCCGTAGAACAGCCATTTAAGAACCGCCAAGAACTGTCCACCGAGGGATGTAATTTCGGGCGGTTGAATTTCAGGCGACGAATTGGATTCCTGTGATGGGTTGTCTGAATCAGACTGTGGAGTTTCTTCTGATTTGGCGTTCTGCTCGTCGCTCTGCTTTTGACCGTCTATATTTTGTTCCTGCTTTGTATCGGAAGCGTTCGACGAGTCGGAATTTTCTTTGGACTGGGCTTTGTTGTTTGAGGACTTTTGTTGGGTTGATGCGTCAGACTTTGAGTCGCTGTTTTGGGATTCGTTTGTCTGCGACGGACCGTTGTTAGATGAGTTGTCTTTCGCGCCGTCGTCTTGAGGCTTACTAGAGCCGCCATCTTTGTGTCTTTCGTTTTCGTTTGCCGCACCTTTGCCAGTATTGTTGGAGTCTCGCTCGGTTCCATTTTGATTTGGGTCCGGGCCTTTTTCTGGTTGCTCTTTCTCCTGCGGATCGTCAGGCCGACTGTGTTTACCGGGAGCAGGCTTTGACTGATCGTCTTTCGTTCCTTCCTTTCCGGTTGAAACTCGAGAAGAATCGTGATGTTTTGATCCTATACTTGGCAGTTGTGAAATGGCGTACTCAGCGTTTGGCCGCGGCAGCAGTGCGGTGAAAATAAGCAAGGCAACGATCAAAATCGCGCCGGTTGTCAGCCAAGTGCCGGTCATCGCAGCGGGCATTTCGAGTTTTCGCTGCCGTAAATAGCGGCGCAAGCCAAGAAAGCTGGTGGTTAACAGTAGTCCCAATCCACAGGCTACGTAGATACTTAGCAGCACAAATGCATAGCGACGACTGGCAATGTTGGACGCAGGAATAAACGCCTGGCCAAGTCCGAAGAGTGGCAACGCAGCCAGCGAAAAGTAAACAATCCACACACCTGGCGCATGAGGCCGGCGACGGCGTTCGACGAACTGTTGCCACCAGGACTTCTTTGTAGATTTTCTCGACGCACGAGTCGTAGCCGTGAATTCGGAACTGTCCACGGCAATCGATGGCAGCGCTTCATCAGCCGCTTTCACAGCTTTTTTCGGTTTGTCGGCTTTGGAAGTTAGCTTTTCCTTATTTTCGTTCGTGTCGAACCCAACTGTTTGTAAAAGCCCTTCACCAGAAGTGTCTTGGCTTTCATCGATAAGTGTGCAATCCCACGTCAATCGATGAGCGCACCATGCAACTAAGGCGATGAGCACGTAATTGATCAGCCAGCCAACTTGGACGAGGTTGGTGCCCGCATAGTCAACAAACTTGTGCAAAGCAAGAACAATGACAACAATCAGAGCCCCACCGAACGGTGCAGCATGGTCCCAGCCTTCTTTCATGGAGATGCGTGATACGAGAACTGCAGCAAAAATGTAGAGTGTGAGACAATAGTGTAGTCGTGCGGGGTACTGCCCTTGGTAGAACATTTCGAGCAAAAAGTACACCAGACTGCCAATCAGCACCATAATGAGCGCCGGGTTGATTGCGACGATCACATAATCGGCAAGTGTGGCGTGAAGGCGGCGGGGCATGTTTCGGTATCTGTGTGCCTAGTTTTTTTGGAGACGTTTTCGATGTTTGGGCATTAACTTAGAAACCCAGGTCCTCAATATTCATCTTAACGCAAACTGTCGACAAATATCTGCGACGGCGGCTTCGTCCTTCAGGTGATGAGTCGGAATTCCCACGGCGGCGAGTTGACCGGCGATCTGTGCGTATTCGTAGTCATCCCAAAAGTTCAAAATCGCTGTGACGGCGTAACCGCGGCGGTGGAGCATTTGTAATGCGAGAATGGCTGACGGATTGGCGACCGGCAAAATGGCTACCACGGTTGAATCTCGCGGCAGCCGACTCATTGTTTCAATGACAAGCTGCGAAAACTCGAAGCCGTCGGTTAGTTCGGCTCGGGAGAGCGCCTGCAAGATTTGCATTAATTTCTCTGGCCCGCGGCCAGTCGGAACCACGAGCGGCTGCAGGCGGTCGCTCGATTCGAGCATGCCGCCAGCTTTTCTAGCTGCGTCGCGAGTGTGCAGGTCATACCCCCAACCTTCCTGGCGAATTCGATCAGCGGCATCGCGGCTGTTGCTGATGAGCCCAACTTGCTGGCCCATTTCATACACGGCGTTGGCCAATGATGCGGCAACAGTAATTGCGAGCTCGGAACGTATCGGCTCATCTTTCGCCAGATAATTGGCTTGATGGAAGTCAAGCAAGATGGTAACTCCGGCAATCGTTGAAGGCTCATAAACTTTGCAGTGCAGCAAACCGGTGCGCGCGGTGGCTCGCCAATGAACTCGATTCAGCGGATCGCCGGCTTCGTAACGCCGCACGCCGGCAATGCGTGTAGGGTCTTCGTAGAGCCGATGTTGCATGCGGATCTCGCCAATCGGCCGCCGCGAAGCGAGTTCGTAACCAGAAAGCGGCACGATCTGAGGATAAACCAGTAAGAAGTGTGGAGCCGTATCGACGCGAAATCGCCGGTGCAAACCAAATAAGTCACCCGTTTCCATCACCAAGGGGCCGATTTGGAAATAGCCACGGCGATTGCAACGGAGTTGGTACAAAATTGAGCTTTGCCGCTTGCTGCCAAGCATCGCCAACTGCAATCGCCGTCCTTCCACTTTCAAGCTTGGCGGCGGATGCGACAATGCCTTCCGCGGCAACAAGTCTTCGAGCAGCAGCCAGGCGATAGGCAACACGCCACGGTTTCGTACATTAACAACAACTGCTACTTGATCGCCAATATTGGCTGATAGTCGATTGCATTCTCGCGTTGCCGATAGATTTTCAATC
>CAZIGP010000466.1:0-4447 GCA_964538425.1 uncultured Pirellulales bacterium
GTACTTATCATCCGTCACGTCCCGCATGAAGGCCCTGGCACAATAGGCGATGCCCTCGATCGCCGGGAAATCTCCTACAAATTGCTCGATGCGTTCCACGAACGACGCGCATCGTTCGCCCCCGACCAATACAGCGGCCTTGTCGTCATGGGCGGCCCGATGAATGTGGATGAAACCGACGCCTTTCCATTCTTGCCCGATGAAGTGCGATGGATTCAACAAGCTATCGAACAAAAAATGCCAGTGCTTGGCGTCTGCCTCGGCTCGCAATTACTCGCGAAGGCCCTTGGTTCGAAAGTCTATAAAAACCGCATCAAAGAAATCGGCTGGTACGATCTCGAGCTGCTCCCCGCCGCGGTCGATGATCCGTTGTTTCAAGGCATCCCTTCGCCGACAACCGTCTTTCAATGGCACGGCGACACGTTCGATTTGCCCTCAGGCGCCGTACAACTCGCCCGCAGCCCACAGTGCGAAAATCAAGCTTTCCGCTACGGTCCAAACGCTTATGGCCTCCAATTCCACATGGAAGTCACCGCCGGCATCGTGACCGACTGGTTGTGCGAAACAGGCAATTGTTGTGAACTAGACGGATTGGATTACATCAATCCCGAAACGATTCGTAAGCAACTTCCCCAGCAACTTCCCAAAATGACCGCCGTAGGCGAAAAAGTATTCGATCGCTTCGCGGCTCTCTGTCAAAAAAACAAATAAATCCTCATGCCCGAATTTGTCCCTGTCGCAAAAGTTGGTTCCATCCCCGAAGGCCAAGGCGTTACAGTTGCCGTCGGCGAACGCCTCATTGCCGTGTTTAATTCCGGCGGCCAGTACATGGCCATCGACGATCTCTGCCCCCACATGGGCGCTTCGCTCGGCGCGGGCGAAGTTTACGACGGCATCGTCACCTGCCCATGGCACGCCTGGCGATTCAAAACCTGCGACGGCACCTGGTGCGATAGCCCAAAAATCAAGATCGATAGCTTCGAGGTTCGCGTCGAAGGAGACGAAATCCAAGTAGCGACCGAGCCACGACCGAAAGCATAGCTCAAAGCCGTAGATCAAAGTCGAATCTTCCCGCCCGGTTGCAAAACTTCTGGAATCGCCGAGGTTTGCAATCGCACCAATTCCGCCCACTTGTTGGCATCCCGCGCAATCGGCGGCCACGTGTTGTAATGGCACGGTGCCACTCGCTTCGGGTTCAATAGCTTCACGGCTTCAATCGAATCTTCGGGCCCCATCGTGTAGAGATCACCAATCGGCAAAATGGCCAAGTCCAAGCCGCTCCGACCATAAAGCTGCATGTCGCCAAACAGCGCCGTATCGCCGGCAATATAGATTTTTGCCTCTGGTAGCGTCAGCAAAAATCCCGCCGGGTTGCCGCCATACGTCCCATCAGGCAAGACAGAACTATGGTGAGCAATCGTCAGCTTCACACGGCCAAACGGCAAATCGGTCGCGCCGCCATGATTCATGCCAACCGCATTTTCCACGCCTTGTTTTCCCAGCCATTCGGAAATTTCAAAATTGCAAACCGCCGTCGCCCCCGTTCGCTTGGCAATTTTCACGGCGTCCGAAATATGATCGAAATGCCCATGCGTGATCAAGATAAAATCGGCCGCCAAATCGCCCGATTTAACGGGTGCAGTTGGCGAATCATCCAAAAACGGATCAACGAGAATCGTGTGCTTTCCAGTCGCAATCGACCAGCAAGAGTGGCCAAGCCAGGTAAGTTCGGGCATAAAAGGGTTCAGGGTTCGGGGTTCAGCAAGCACGCTTGCACTGCTTCGACGATCATCCGCATTTGCAACAGTTGTCCGACCGTCGTTTCATCAACCGTCGGCAAACGCACGACGGCCGTTGGCAAGCCGTTCGATAAACGAACATCGCGAATCGTGTCAGCCGCCACAGCCGACAGGTCGGGCAGATAGCGGTCGAGCGTTTTCTTCCGCCCGGAAGGCGCTTCGCCGGCCGGCATTGTAACGCGCAAACGGTCGCGACGAACACTCCTTGGCAACCACTGAAAGAGTAGTTGCTGATGAGCCTCATCACTGGTCGAAACACTTTGCCACCAGCGGGCAAGTGGTTTTAAACCAGCAGGGCAGTGCATCGCCAATCCGCGAACACTTCGCCGCTCACCCAGCAGGTGCGTAACACCGGCAAAATCGAGTGCCGGATTATCCCCCACCGGCGCAGCGCGGAAGCGATCTGTCATCGTCACTGCACCGAACAGAAATTGAACCACATCAACGTTCATCACCGCTGCGGCCAGCAGAATGCCGGGATGATACGGGTTTTCTTCAGTCGGGCCTCCAGCAACTTCTGCTCGCGTTTCACCCATCCCGTTTGCCGTTTCTCCCGCTAACGGCAGAAAAGAAAAATACGGCAGCCGCGGTAAATTGGCCTGTTCGGCAAATGCAACCAGCGGCGAATCTGCCGGACCGGCGACCATCGTCCGCTCCGCTTCATCGTTGGGTTCCGTGGTTTGAAGTAATGCGTCCCAAAACACTTTGAAAATTGCCGTCAATCGTTCGCTTTCGTGTCCGTCGTCAATCGCCACAATTCCCCAACGCTCCTCTTCAAGCTCAAGCTTACGGCCTTGTGGAACAAGATCGAACAAACCTTGCAGCGCATCATTGTCCGTCTCCGTCGAAACAAAATAAATCCGCGGCCGTCCCCCTCGTTCGCCACGTGCTAGTTCGTTGTGATAAGGATGGCAGCAAGCCGCAAACATCGCTTCCAGCACCGCAATCGATGCTGGCGAACCCAGAATGATCGCCTGATCGACCGCATGACGAAAATGCTTTGCTGCCGTCAACCAACGTGTCAATAAGCCGCGATGTCGCTTCGCCTGATGGTCTTCGAGCAGCCGCCGCGGCCAATGAAGCCAGTGTGAGCTATCTTTCGCTGCTTTTTCGATCAGCGTTTGGCGTGCCTGTTCCAGCCGCGGTCCCAACTGCAATAAATCAGCCCGCCCGCAACCACGCTCATGATCCAGCGCAGCGGTCAAATCGAATTCAATGGGCGAATGGGTTAACGTACTTGGCCGGGCCATCGTAAGGAGGTGCCGCGAGCCGAGCGGCACTCTGAATTGCCTAAAATCTCAACTTCTAGTCACATCGTTACTGAGAAGGCGCCGACGACACCTACTCATCGTCGCCAGTTTTTGATACGACATGGATTGCAGCTTACGCAGTTCCTGACGCTTTGCCAATGATGAGCAAAATTGACGAGCAAAATTTATGAACTCTCTCGAATTCGATATGCACGAACTGACCCGTTCATTGCACCAAAAAAACGATTCCAAAATTGTCATGCTTGTGGCCGACGGTCTCGGCGGCTTGCCGATGGAGCAGGGTGGACCAACCGAATTAGAAGCGGCCAACACGCCTAACCTCGACTCCCTCGCCAAACGCGGCGTCTGCGGCGGCAGCATTCCCGTAAAGCCCGGCATCGCGCCCGGCAGCGGGCCAGGGCATTTGGCCCTTTTTGGTTACGATCCGCTGCGATATGTCATCGGCCGCGGCGCTCTTGAGGCCACCGGCATCGGCTTTGAGCTCGGCCCCAAAGATGTCGCCGTCCGCGGCAACTACTGCACGCTCGACAAAAACGGCAACATCAGCGATCGTCGCGCCGGCCGCATCGCCAGCGAAGAAAGCGCTCCGCTCGCCGACAAATTAAACGCCATCAAAATTCCTGGCGTCGAAGTCTTTGTGCGGCCCGTCAAAGAACATCGCTTTGTCGTCGTGTTCCGCGGCGACGGCCTCGGCGGCGACGTCGCCGATACCGATCCCCAAGCCACCGGCGTGCCACCGCTCGATCCAGTTGCCAAACCCGGTAGCGAAAAAACCGCTCAAGCCGCCAAAGAGTTCGTTGCCCAAGCGCAGAAAATCCTTGCCGATCAACCAAAAGCCAATGGCCTCACGCTGCGCGGCTTTGCCGAAAAGCCAAAACTGCCCAGCTACGAAGAAGTCTACGGCCTCAAGGCCGCCGCGATTGCCGTCTACCCCATGTACAAAGGCCTCGCGCGGCTCGTCGGCATGGACGTCATCGGCAAATCACAAACGCTCGACGAGCAATTCGCCGTGCTCAAAGAAAACTGGTCGAAGTACGATTTCTTTTTCATCCACTTCAAATACACCGACAGCACCGGCGAAGACGGCAACTTCGCTGCCAAAGTAAAACGCATCGAAGAACTCGACGCCGCAATTCCCCAAGTAACAAATTTAAATCCCACCGTCCTTATCGTCACCGGCGATCACAGCACGCCTAGCAAACTCAAAAGCCACAGTTGGCACCCCGTCCCCACACTCCTCGCCTCCGACGTCTGCCGTACCGACGCCTGCCAAAAGTTCGGCGAAGCCGAATGCACCCGCGGCGGGCTGGGGCTCTTCGAAGCAAAATATTTGATGCCCCTCGCCCTCTCCAACGCCGGCCGCATGGGCAAATACGG
>CAZIGP010000467.1:0-4447 GCA_964538425.1 uncultured Pirellulales bacterium
TTGCGATTTGCTTGCTTACGCTGATTGGCGGCAGTTTTTGGTGGTATGGGAGTCAATCTGAGGAACTTGTTTATGAAAACACTCGGAATGCTTGCCGGCAGTTGGTTAAGTCGATCATTTTGCAAAAACATTGCAAGCAAATCGTGCTCGAAAAGCTTAAGCTAGATGCAAAAATAACCGGTGATCACCGCCCTGTTGTGGATCAACAGACAGAGCGCGACCTAGGGATGATCGATTACTTTGGAAAATTGCTGTTGAGTAAAGAGTTTGATGATTCGACAACAGAATCGCTGGCTGATGATAGAACCATCGATATTCAAAAATATGAATCTCGAATCTTAAGATTGGATAGCGATGATCCGATAAACCAACCCGAAAATGACAAAGACGGACAAGTTCTTAGGCATTTCGCCAACCTAGCGGCCGAAGGAAACAACAACTCCTCGGATAACCTTTTTGACGAGGACCGCCCCGCTGACCGTCCCGAGGAATACGTTTATTACCAACCTATTCGCGCTCGTGGAAAATGCATGGCTTGTCATGTTGGCTTGAGTGATTCGGTGCTGTTGGGAAGTGCAGGAGGATTATCTGCTCCTGCTCCGCTTCAAAAAGACGATCTTCTCGGAGTTGCCAAGATAACAATTCCCAACCAATCTACTCTTCAGGCCCTGAACGACAACCGGGCGATTTTTCTTGCTACGGCCATTGTTACTGTTTTTCTGGCAATGATTGCCAGTTATGTCATTGTTCGTTACGTGATCGTCAAGCCGCTGAAACATCTGCGTGATGTGAGCGAGGAAATTTCGCATGGCAATATGGAAGCAAGGGCCGATATTCATACCGCCGACGAATTTGAAGAGCTTGGCAACGCGTTTAACAAAATGGTGCGGCATTTGGTAACGATTCAGGATGAATTAAAAGACACCAATGTAACACTGGATGTGAAGGTTGATGAGTTGGCACAAACCAATATGCGGCTGTATGAAATGAATCGCTTGAAGAGCGACTTTTTGGCAACGATGAGTCACGAGTTGCGCACGCCACTTAATAGCATTATTGGTTTCAGCGAGGTTCTCGATTCCATCAAATCGCTTGACGATAAGCAGCGCCGTTACGTGCAAAACATTCAGAAATCGGGGCGCGTGCTACTTGATATGATCAATGACATTTTAGATCTCGCAAAAATTGAAAGCGGCAAGATGGAAGTCAAGCTCGGTGATTTCCGCATCGAAAATGTCGTGCAAGCGCAGTGTGATTTCATCAAGCCGCAGACTGAACGGAAAAATATCGATCTTGATGTGGATGTCGAGCCTGGATTGCCGGAATTGTTTCAGGATCAAGCGAAAGTGCAGCAGATTCTCACGAATTTGCTGTCGAATGCGATTAAATTTACGCCAGAGGGGGGACGGATCGAAGTTCGTGCTCGTCGCGATCACCATACCGGCGAGCTTTTGCTTACGGTCGCTGATACAGGAGTGGGAATTGCTGAAGAAGATCAAGTGGCGATCTTCGAAAAATTTCGCCAAGGACAAGCAGTCATGGCGCAAGGCGACGCCATTACTCGAGAGTATTCAGGCACGGGTTTAGGGTTGTCGATTGTCAAAGAGTTGTGCAAACTCTTGGGAGGTGAAGTCTCGGTCGAAAGCCAACTCGGCCGCGGTAGCACCTTTACCATTCGTCTGCCATGGATGCGCGCGGGGCATGCTAAATTAGATGGATCTTTAAAAGACAACTTCGAAGAAATGCTTCGGCCGCGACGCCAAGAAGTACAGCGAACCCTCGAACGTGCCGTGCCTGCGGCAGAAGTTTAACAGCTTTTCATGACTAAACCTGCAGTTGCTTCCCTATCAGTCGTCCATCTATTCACGGATGGCGGCTGCAGTGGTAATCCCGGTCCCGGCGGTTGGGCATTTATCTTGCGACATCCTGAATCGGGTAAAGAAATGGAACGTTCGGGAGCCGAACCCGAGACAACCAATAATCGCATGGAACTGTTGTCGGTAATCAAAGGCCTGGAAGCACTGAAGCGGCGGTCACACGTAGAGCTCTTTACGGATAGCGAATACGTGCGACTTGGGTTGTCGCAATGGATGGCAAAATGGAAAGCAAACGGTTGGAAGCGAAAACCAAATTCGTATGGTAAAGGAGGCGAGCTAAAAAACCTTGAGTTATGGCAAGAACTCGATCGCCTTGTCGGTCTTCATGAAGTGAAGTTCAATCGCGTGGCTGGGCATAGTGGGCACCCTGAGAACGATCGGTGCGATGAACTGGCGGTGGCGGCCTATCAGCGATATTTGAAACGTTGACAGAGAAAAGCTGCCCTGAGAATTGAAATCGTGATAATCGGATTGTAGAAGGCGAACCCTTTTGCCGGCAAACCGTGGGGATGGATCATCAATTGACAATTCGGTCGGCGAAAGGATTCGCCTCCTACATTTTGAATTCCCGGACACCCTGATAATCAATCCAACATAATGGGGCCGCCGGGCGGTGCATCGGGCTCGCGACGTTCCCATTCGCGGCGGACTTCTCCTAACCCGTATACGCAAAGCTCGAAATCATGGCTTAAGCGTTCGAGCACTTCGCCTTCTTCGTCTTTGTCACCGGTGCGAATCGTGCTAGCAATCAGATAGGAGCGTTTGCCCTGTTCGCAATAATCGATGAAGGAGTCTTTACGGGCCGACCGCTGTAGTCGCTGCAGAGCCTCAGGATAAACCCCGGTCCAAAACAATGTGAAATCGCCGATGTGGCGGTAGGCTTGCCGTCGTGCATCTCCCACGCGGGCGTCGGCCTCTAACAGCATTTCCGCTATTTCGTTGAGTGGCTGGCCCGCCAAGCTTCGGAGGCTGATAAGTGTATCTAACCGGACAAATCGAGTCAGCAGATCGGTTAGGTATTCCACCAAGGGCGGATCGGCCAAGCCTACGCGGGTTTGAAAGGCGTACTCCGTCAGCCCTGCAAAGAAACGATATAAGTTATTGGAACGACTGGGAAACATCGCTGTCCCTCGGCATATCACGCAGGAAAGCTAGGAAACTGGAGCAGAACCGGTCGCGATTTTTTAGCCCCTGCTAATAAAATCGGCGCAAAAGTCTGCACTTCTTCATCATATACACCCGAGTTGCCTTGCAGCCACTGCGGTTCTGATACACAATTGTTTCAACAAACGTTGTCTTATCAAGGTTTTGCCATGCCGCGATCGGCTCGATTTTCGCAAAAAACAGTAAAAGCCACGTTTGATTCCTTGCAGCAAAAGGCCTATCTCAACTTGTGGCGGACTTATGATCGGCTGCGTGCGATCGAAGATGAATTGTTTGATCGCCACGGGTTAACGCCACAGCAATACAACGCTTTGCGACTTCTGGAGAATAAGCACCCTGAGGCAATGTTAACTTCTGCGATTGCCCAGCGTTTGATTTCGCGTGCGCCGGATATTACTCGGCTGCTTGACCGACTTGAGCAACGTGGCTTAATTTCGCGAGAACGCCCGGCCGATAATCGCCGCATTGTGCAGGTGAGTATTACGTCTGCAGGGATCGAATTGCTGGCCGAACTGAGCCGTCCCGTACGCGAATGCCATGCGAAACAATTAGGGCATCTATCAACAGAGCAACTGAAAAAGTTGGTCGACTTATTGCAGCACGTGCGTTATCCCCATGAAAAACCAGGAAGCACTTGGTAGCACTACGGTGCCCTGGCCATCAACGAAGTGAGCAAAATGCTTTGTTTAGGGGTATTTCCCGTTGATTTATCGGCAAATTTAGTTTTTCCACAGGCTTGCCGGGTAATTATCATAGAGTGCTCAGGGGTGAGCTATATCTAACTTCTTTGATTAATTCTTCCGAGAGAGACAGACGCGCTTTCTGGCACTTGTCAGCGTCTCCGCTGATTAAAAGGCTTATTTAAGCCTCTGGGCCTATTTTTTCGTTTACCCCTCAACGATTTTGTTGTTTTGACATCGAGGCAGCTTCCATGACTTTCCAATCGTTTCCGTTTACCACTAAACCACGATCCGCTGGTGCTTCATCGCGACGTCTTCAAACTCGTGGCCATCGCACCAAGTTTGAGCAACTCGAAACTCGCACCTTGATGACCGGAGATGCGATCTTACATTGGAATGCAATTGCACTCGATGCAGTAGCCAAGGACCACACCAGCCTTAATGGCAATCCACCTGCGGCAGAGCATGTTGGTCCTGGTAGGGCCTCTCGCGCGCTGGCCATTGTGCACACCGCCATGTTTGATGCGATCAATTCCATCAAAGGCAAATACGAACCCTATTTGATTAAAGTTGTTGGTGCCGAAGGCGCAAATATCGACGCTGCTGTTGGTCAAGCTGCTCGTGATACATTGGTTTCCTTATATAAAACTCAGAAATCAGAGATTGATGCTGCACTTGCAGATTGGCTAGACGGCATTAAGAACGGTAAAGCGGAAAACATGGGCA
>CAZIGP010000468.1:0-2084 GCA_964538425.1 uncultured Pirellulales bacterium
CAAACAAATCCATTTGACTGGGACCGCCATGCTGGAACAGGCAAATGACCGCGTCGGCCGACGGCGTGTGATGATGTACTGGCTTGATGCTGCTGCGACTGGCAGCGCTGGCCGAGCGGGGCGATTCGAGATTCAGCAGATGCGCCAGCGCCATCGTGCCCAGCGCTCCGGTGGTACGGCCGAGAAAGGCACGGCGGCTGTGAAGGTATGGTGACGACATATTGCGAGTGAAAGTATGAAGTTTGGATTAATCGATGTAGAGAAATGTGTTGCTCGAGAGCAACATGTGGCAGAAGTCGATCCAGGCTAATTCCTCCGCACTATGTGCGCTCGACTCCTGTCCGCCGACTCCTGCACCTTGATACTGCGACGGTTGTTCCGAGAGAAATTCTTTGGCCGCTGCCAACTCAGCGGTCGACGGCCGCCGGGCACATGTCAACAAGAACGCACGCTGGATACGTTGTTCGCTGTCTTTGCCTATTTCGGTTTCAAGACGCTTGGCAAGGGCTGTAGCTCGTGCTCGCACAAACGATGAATTTAGCAACTTAAGCGATTGGAGCGGCACAGTTGTTGGCGCGCGGAACGTGCAATTGAAGACCATCGATGGAGCATCGAACACTTCAAGCAAGCCTGTAACTTGCGTGCGCCGCTGCTGCAAATAGATGCTGCGACGATGAGCCCCGGCAGTTTTCTCCTCAACCACTACATCGTTTTCGGCATCGCGATTCGTTGGCACGTATGGCCCGCCGGCCTGCAAATCTAATTCACCGCTGGCGGCTAGCATTCCGTCGCGAATTGCCTCAGCGTCCATGCGTCGTAGTGGAAAATGCGATAATAAATAATTGTCGGCGATGCTGGAGGTAGCTGCCTTCGAGCTTGGAGCATCCAAGCTCGTTGTGCGAGCAATCGCTTGCGAGCTATCGTACTCATTCGTATTTTCGATCGCTGGGGGCTCTTTTGCCGCACCAACGCCGTTAGACTTACTCGATTGCCGATACGTTGCCGAGTTCAAAATCGTTCGATGCACCGCTTTGGCGCTCCAGCGGCTACGCACAAATTCGGTCGCCAAATATTCGAGCAGTTCCGGATGCGTGGGCGGCGCGCCGGAGTAGCCGAGGTTTTCGGGAGTAGCAACGATGCCCGTGCCGAAGTGATGCTGCCAGAAACGGTTGACAGTAACACGCGCCAAAAGCGCTGCGGGACGGCTATCTGGTTCTGTCAGCCAACGGCCAAATGCCATTCGAGAGTTTGGCTTTTCTTCCTCAGGTGCAGCAGAATGGAACTGTGGCGACGAATTGCTCTTTTCTTTTTGTTCGTCACGATCGTTATCACTTTTACTACCTAAAGAGGATTCCATTAAGACTGCCGGTCCAGCCGCGATGACACGCTCTCTCGGCGATTTATAATCGCCCCGCTCCAACAAAAACACCGGAGATGGTGTTGCGGAAATATCAAAGACTGGTGCGAGTCGACCTGGTTTTTCGGGCTTTGCTTCTTTCAGCTTCTTTACATCGGCTTCAAATTTTGTGCGCTGCTCACGATGTAATTCAATAAGTTTTTTGTTGTTTGATCCATCTTGCGATGATAAGTCGCTTACTTCGATCAGCACATTATCAACCGCAAAGCTTCTTCCACAGCAGTATTCGAACCCAAACCCACCATTGGGCAGATCGTCAGCCGCAAGAGTGACGGTGCCTTCCTCGATTGCACCGTCGACTATGTGCGCCAGTTCATATTTTCCTTCGCCGCGGTTTGTGATTCGCACTCCATAGTTGCGGCCGGCTTCATAGCCGCTTGTGCCGATAGTACCATGGTTGACGGCGTCGTTGCCTGGATAATCGACATGTACCGTCGCCTTACCCGTTGCCGCGCCGTCGATAAGAATATTCCCGCCCAGCATGCCTCCTACGTCGTTGAAGTCGCGGAGTGCGATGAAATAGCCGACATACGGTGCCAAGTCTTTTCCGTGCTGCAGATCGAACGTGACTTGAATCCAGGCACCGAGTTCATCCGGCGTCCAATCGAAAGTCTGCTTCGTGGAAAATGCTCGATCACCATCGTCGCGCGATTCGACAATACGTAAT
>CAZIGP010000468.1:2094-4408 GCA_964538425.1 uncultured Pirellulales bacterium
CCGAGAGTTGCGCACCCGGAGCTGTGGGAGAATCGATGTTCACAGCCGGTTGTCCTGCGGGAGCCTCGTCGCCTGGAACGACGTTGGTCCAACCAGCCGCCAGCTTCTGCTCGACCGCATCAAATTTATCGTGGAAAATCACACGACCGCGCTCGCGGTGCTCGCTTTGCCAGACGCGAAGCATCTCCCGGCGAGCTTCGATCTGCTCGTCGATCTGTTTGACCTGGCGCTCCCAAGCGGCAAGCTCTTCTTTACTGGCAGCGACAACTTCACGATCTTTGGGCTTAATCCACTTCTCTATATCGAACGCAGGATAGATAACCGCCTGTAATGAATAATAGTCTTGCTGAGAAAAGGGCTCGAACTTGTGGTCGTGGCATTTAGCACATTGTACGGTGCAGCCCAAGAGAGACGCACCGACGATTTGCATCGTTCCCTCGAGCACGGCGTATTTGTCTGCCCGTTGTTCGTCAGGATTTCCGTCGCTCGAATCGGTACCGTCAGGACTATTACGCAAATAGTGTGTCGCTTCAAGCAACTCAATCATCTCGGGCGTCACACTGCCATCAGACTTATAACCTGCCAATACATCCCCGGCCAATTGTTCCCGAATAAACTGGTCCCATGGCTTGTCGGCATTGATCGAACGGATCACATAGTCGCGATAGCGATACGCCAACGGCCTGTTGGTATCTGCCCCAAAGTACCCGTTGCTGTCGGCATAGCCTGCAGCATCGAGCCAATGTTTGCCCCAGCGCTCGCCGTAACGTGGCGAGGCCAAGTATCGCTCGACCATTTGCTCGTACGCATCGTCGCTTTTGTCAGCGACAAATCTTTCAATTTCTTGGGGAGTTGGCGGCAGGCCAGTCAAATCGAACGCCACGCGACGAATCAAGGCATGTCGGTCAGCGTCAGGGCCAATTGCTAATCCTTGAGATTCCAGGGCACTTTGCACAAATCGATCAATCGATGTGCGAATGCCCGAAGCGTCGCGAACCATCGGCAATTGAGGCAAAGTCAATTTCTGAAATGCCCAATGTTCGTCACCATTAGGCTTTTCTGAAAAGTTTTCTGGCAAACCGGCAGCACCTGCGGTAATCCACTGTCGCAATTGCTCTTTTTCTTCGATCGGCAGGGGAACATCTTCTGGCATTTCGTCAGCAGCAACACGTTGCCAAAGGATACTTTCATCCGGATTTCCAGGAACAATGACTTTGCCATTTTCACCTCCGCGGGCGATTCCTGGTGGTAACGCTAGGTTCAATTTGGCTTTCATTTCTGCCGGACCATGACACCGGACGCAGTGATTTTTAAGCAGCGGCATGATATCGCGCTGAAAATCAGGAGAATCTGCATCCGCCATCCGCGCGGTAAGGATTTCCGCTGCGAGCAGTGTCGAAATCAAAAAAGCCGCTCTCATTTCCATCACCAAAATATGACAAAGCTCAACACAACACCCAACGCAATCACACCCAAGCCAAGCGCTACCGGAATTGCATTGCTGCGGGTGTCCTCGGGTAGCGGTTTTCCTGTTGATTCGGCAGAAATTTGGCTTTGACGCAGCCACCCTGATTCTTTTAACCGCAAATCAGCGTTGCGCGGCGTCCATCCCAGGGCGAACGATACTAGCAGCATTGTGCCAGCCGTGATCGCTACACTCACTGGGTAGGCGACGTAGCTATTCATCATAACTGCAGGCATCAGTAGAAGTCCGTGATCCAAAGCCACTTTTTCAGCTACCATGCGCCAAATACCGTAACCCATCCCTACGAGTAGGCCAATCGTTCCACTGCGCCAATGAACTGGCGTGAAGACCCCCATTAAGAACACCGTCAGCAGCGGGGCAACAAACGCCGACACCAGATTTAAATAGAACATCATCATCCCCTGCTTGAGTAGGAACGGCACGTATAAAAACGACCCCAGAACAATCAGAAGTGTCAGCCATCTTCCAGCGAGTAAATAGTGTCGGTCGTCCCGATTTCGCGCAAATAGCCGGGCGTAGACGTCGCGTGTCACCAGCGCCGACATGGCTGCCCCCATGCCGGCATACGTAGAAATTGCCGCCGCCAAAAGTCCGGCAATAACAATGCCTTTGAACCCAATCGCAGTAAAATCGCGCACCAAAATCGGATAGACAGCATCGGCAGTGTGTTGCAACGATTCGTTGACGGGCAGCTCAGAGTGTGTTGGAAATAAGGCTCTGCCCATAATGCCCATCATCAGATTCAGGAACGTAATGCCGATTAGCAGTATGCTGGCTACGACCACCGACATCTTCATGTCCCAGATGCTGCGTGCGGCAAAAAGACGC